>JALRGF010000536.1 GCA_023253495.1 Verrucomicrobiales bacterium | reverse complement strand
GAAGCCGACCGCCTGAGGGCATCGGGGGTGAAGGTGGAAACGTCGCTGCGTCACGGCAGTGCGGGCGGCGAAGTGGCGGCGGTGGTCGGGGAGACCGAGGTTGGCATGATTGTGGTGGGATCCGGCGATCCGGCGGCCGGGCATCATCTGGCCGGCAGTGTGGCCGAGCGGGTGGCCGAGGCCGTGCCGGTCCCGACGCTGGTCGTCCGGAGAGACGCGCCGCTGCTGTCCTGGCTGCGGGATGGCGCGCCGCTGCGGGTGCTGTGCGCAGTGGATTTTTCGCTGTCGTCGGACGCGGCGCTGGCCGCGCTGGCGGGTCTGAAGTCGATGGGCCCGCTGCATGTGGAGGCGGTTCATTTCACCGCGGCCGGTGCGGGCACGCCGGAGCCCGGGGACCTGACCGCGCGGCAACGCGACGTCTGGCAGCGGCTGCATTCGATGCTGGGGGACGGACCGGTGGCGGTGCATGTCCGGGCGGACGACGGGCATGCCCCGGAGGTCCTGGCCCGGCTGGGCGACGAAACCGGAGCGGATCTGGTGGTGCTTGGCACGCGGCAGATCCGCGGTCTGCGCCGGCTGCTGACGCCGTCGTTCTCACGCGGGGTGCTGACGCATGCTTCGGGCAACGTGCTGTGCGTGCCGGTGGCGGCGGGGGAGGAGGCTGCCGGGGTGCCTCCCGTCCGGCGCGTGCTGGTGGCGGCTGGCTTTGCCGGTGAGCATGACGCCCGCACTCTGCGGCACGCGTGCCGTCTGGCGGCACCGGGGGCCTCGATGCATCTGGTGCACGTCTGTCCGGCACCCTCGCCGGCTCTGGATCCGGTACACGCGGTGGAAATGGTTCTCGATCATGGCGCGCGCGCCGAGCAGGCGCGGCTGGCGGCCGAGGAACGCCTGCTGGCCCTGCGGCCGGCCGGGTCGGACATCCCCGGGGTGACCGTCAGCGTGGAAGCGGTCGTCCACGCGGACCCGGCGGCGGCCGTCTGCGAGGCGGCCGAGCGTTTCGGCGCCGACGTCATCTGCATGGGGTCGCGCGGCCATTCCCGGCTCGGAGCCGCCCTGCTCGGCTCGGTCGCTCAATCGGTGATCGCCGCGGCGCACCGGCCGGTGCTGGTCGTGCCGCCGCCGCGCGTCTGAAGAAGCGGCCTCACCCGCCGGTCCTCACGATTTGAAATCGCGCGATTGAAAAGCCAGCCACCCGATGATGAAGCAGGTGGCATTCACGCCGAGCAGGAAAGTGTACTGCTTGACCAGCTCCGGCCAGGGGATCGGATCGGCGAAAAACTTCATGTAGACCGCCATGTGGTTGATCAGCGAAAAATCGCGGTACCCGGTGTCAAAGGGCAGCGCGAGCAGGATCATGTCGACGATGTTCACGGTGACCGCGAGGATGGCGGCGGTGGCCGGCTTGATTTTGAAGCACGAGAACATGAACGCGATGGAGGCGGTGCTCAGCGTGCTCAGGGCGAGCAGGGGCAGTCCGCCGAGGTAGCGGGCCAGGCCCTCTCCGAAGGAATGCATCTCGAAAACCCCCTGCTCGGGCGCCCAGACAAACAGACCGCCGCCCCACCCGCGGTTGAGCAGGCTTATCCCGAGGGAGGTCAGGCCGATGAAAAAGATGAGGGCAAAGGTGTAGATTGTGCCGGCGCAGTATTTGAGCGCGAGGATCCGCAGGCGGCTGACCGGGCGGCTCATCAGGAGGCGGAATGACCCTTCCTCGGTCTCCTTCGCCACGATGTCTCCCATGACCAGCGCCAGATAGATGCCGCCGAGCAGGAAGACGGTCCAGCTGATGATGAGCACGCCGAGCGAGAGCATCGACCAGTAGTCGCTGAAATCGAACCCGCCGGATTCGATCAGTTTCTGGAAGTGCCGCACCGCCGGCGGGGTGTTGAGGATCCAGACCAGGCCGGCCTCCAGCGCCAGGAAGGCGGCGAATCCGACATAGGTCCGCTTGCGCGCCGACATCTTGATCAGCTCGCCCCAGAGTTGGCGGAGGAACAGGCTCATGCGCTCACTTTCAAATACAGGTCTTCCAGTGTTTCCCGGTGCGCGTGCACGGCGCGCACTTTCAGGCCGGCCCGCACCGCGGCCGCCACCACCTCCGCCACATCCAGGGTCGCAGGCAGCAGCAGGTGCCCGTCACCGTCCGGACAGGCTCCGAGCGGTTCCACCACTGCACAGAAACGCCCCCAGTCGTCCACCGTCATGGCAAACCGCTGGCGGTCCTGCCGCAGGTCGGTGCCGTCACCGGTGTAAAGCAACCGCCCGCGCTTGATGATGGCCACCCGGTCGCACAACAGCTCGACTTCCGCCAGCAGGTGCGAGTTGAACAGAATGGTCATGCCCCGCTCGTCGCGCAGACGCAGCACAAACTCGCGGAATTCCCGGATGCCCTCCGGATCCAGTCCGTCAGTCGGTTCATCCAGCAGCAGAACCTCGGGACTCGGCAGGAGCGCCTGGGCCAGCGCCAGCCGCTGGCGCATGCCGTGGCTGTAAGTGCCGACCGGATGACGGATGCGGTCGGTCAGGTTCACCAGGTGGACGACGCGCGCCAGCTCCGCGCGGTCCGTGAACCCGCTCAGCGCCGCCAGAATCTTGAGGTTCTGCCACCCGCTGAGGTAATCGTAAAAGGCCGGTGCCTCGAAAATCGCCCCCACTTTGCGCAGCGCCCGGTTGCGGTCGCGCTGGACCGAAATACCGTCGATCCGCACCTCTCCCGCATCCGGGTACACCATGCCGAGCGTGCACCCGAGCAGCGTGCTCTTGCCCGCGCCATTGTGCCCGAGCAGACCGAAAATCTCTCCGCGCCGCACCGTGAAACTCACTCCGTCCACCGCGAGGCGGCCGGGCGTGAAGCTTTTGGACAGGGAATCGATCTCAACCATGCAGCGGCAGTCGTTGGCTAACGGACCGGCACTCTGA
>JALRGF010000311.1 GCA_023253495.1 Verrucomicrobiales bacterium | reverse complement strand
GTCGGTCTCGCAGCCGCCGGCCGACTGGCCGGCGGACGCCGAGGTGCAGGCGGCCTATGACGCAAACAAGGCGTCGTTCCTGGTGCCGCGGCAGCATCGGATCGCCCAGATCTTCATTTCCCTGCCGAAGAATGCGGATGCGGAGGCCACCGCCCGGGCGCAGGCACGCGTCGATGCGGTGAAGAAGAAGCTCGAAGAAAAAGGAGCGGACTTTGCCGCACTCGCCCGGTCCGAAAGCGACGAAAAGACGAGCGGTGGCAACGGGGGCGAGATCGGCTGGCTGACCGAAGCCCAGATCCAGCCGGACATCCGGGGCACGGCGGTCGCGCTGGCCGCCGGCCAGCATTCCGCACCGGTCCGCCGCGAAGACGGCTGGCACATCATCAAGTGTCTGGAAATCAAGGAGCCATTCACGCCGACGCTGGCCCAGCTCAAACCCCGGCTGGTCCAGCAGCTGCGCGCGGAAAAAACCCAGGCGAACAGCCAGGCCTACCTCGCGCAGCTCCTGCAGGAGAATCCGGTCGCCATCAACGAACTCGCCCTGACCCGGGCGCTGGGCGCCAAACAGAGCCAGTAACCCGATTCCATGCGGCCGCTGTCCCGACATCATCGTGGTCGTCTGTGGACGCGGCTGCAGCAGGGTGCCGTGGTTGCGGCCTCGTTCGCGCAGGCCACGGCTCCGTTGATGGCCGGCGACATCCTGCGCGGCGGGGCGCCGGCGAACGTGCGCGGCACCCCGCAGGCGGGAGGCGGCAGCACCACTCCGGTACCGGCGGCCAAGGCGCGGGCGAACGCCCGGGACACCCTGGCGCGCACGTCCAGAGCGTTGCAGGATGCCCGGGCGATGCAGCAGGCGGCCCGGGCGGCGGCCCGGGTGGCGGCGCCGCTGCCCCATCCGGCCATGCCGGGTGCCGTGCTTCCGGCAGTGCCCAACGGCCTGGCGCCGGGCGGGCTGCAGCTGGCCGGCTCTCCGGTCGGCGCACTCAATCCGGTGCAGAAAGGCGCAGGCGGGGCCGCGGCGGCGCAGGTCACCGTCAAGCAGACCGCTCAGCAGGCGATCCTGACGTGGCAGTCGTTCCATGTCGGTCGGGATACCGAGCTGCGATTTGACCAGTCGGCCGGCGGGGCGAACCGGAACCAGTGGATCGCTTTCAACAAAGTGAACGACCCCAGCGGGGTGCCCTCGCAGATCCTAGGCTCGATCCAGGCGGACGGACAGGTCTACGTCGTCAATCAGAATGGCATCATCTTCGGCGGCACCAGTCAGGTCAATGCGCACACGCTCGTCGCCTCGTCGCTGCCGATCAACGACACCCTGATCCAGCGTGGCCTGCTCAACCAGTCGGGCACCGCGCAGTTCCTCTTTTCCGGTCTGCCGCAGACTGGCGAGACGCCGTTCACGCCGCCGCCGCCGCCGCCGGACGGCAAATACGGCGCGGTCACCGTGCTCGCCGGGGCCCGTCTGACCGCGCCGACGACCGACGCGAAAGTCGGCGGCCGCGTGGCGCTGGTCGGCGCCTCTGTTGCCAATGAAGGGACGATTGCCACGCCTGACGGCCAGACGATTCTTGCGGCCGGGCTGCAGGTCGGGTTTGCCGCGCACAGTTCCAGTGATGCGAGCCTGCGCGGTCTGGATGCCTTTGTCGGGCAGGTCGGTGATTACGCCGGCACCGCCACCAATGCCGGCCTGATTGAAATCCCGCGCGGCAGTGCGGTGCTGACCGGCAAGGACGTGAACCAGCTGGGCGTGATTGCCGGCACCACGGCGGTTTCGCTGAACGGGCGGATCGACCTGCGTGCCGAATACAATGCCGCCGCGAATCCCAAGTTTGATCCGGTGTTCAGCGAAACTTCGCCGCCGTTCCTGTACGGCGGGCAGGGGGCGGGCCGGAGCACCGGCAAGGTCACGCTCGGCTCCGGCAGTGTAATGAGCGTGCTGCCCGAGTGGGGCAGTCCGGACCGCGTGGTCGGCACCAGCCTGGCGTTGCGCTCGCAGGTGAACGCACGCGGCAAAACAGTCTTTTTCGGCCCCGGCTCGCTCCTGCACGCGCCCAACGGTCTGGTCGCGGTCGAGACTGGCGTCTGGGATCTTGATGCTGCGCAGAACCGCACGGCCTTCGTGCGGACGGGCGGGCAGATTCATCTCGACCGCGACGCCGCCATCAACGTGGCCGGCGGCGGCCATCACAAGCGCGCGAGAAAAGCATCACATGGCCGGAAAGTGGCCGGCAAGGACATCACAACTCACCGTTTCCCGCGCGT
>JALRGF010000285.1 GCA_023253495.1 Verrucomicrobiales bacterium | reverse complement strand
TCGCGCGGGCCGCCGCAGCGTACCTGTCCACGGGCGCCCGGGCCGCCGCTTGTGAAAAATTTCACAAAAGGCGCTTGCCGGCGGCGCAGGGTACCTGTCCGCGGCGCAGGGTACCTGTCCGAAAAGGGCGTTCGCCCGCATACGGCGCATGGTACCTGTCCCGAAATGGCGCGGGCCGCCGCATAGTACCTGTCCACGGGCGCCCGGGCCGCCGCTTGTGAAAAATTTCACAAAAGGCGCTTGCCGGCGGTGGGGGTGGTCCCATACTCGCCCTTAGGTGATTTTCCTGACCCGATGAGCGAGCCGACTGCTGCCCCTGCCGCCACCGATGCGAAGCCGCCCGTTGAGATGGTCAACGTGCAGGTGGACGGTGAGTGGATGAAATTTCCGAAGGGGATGCGCATGATCAAGGCGCTGGAGGAGGCGGGCAAGGTGGTGCCGCATTATTGTTACCATCCGAAGCTGTCATCGCCGGGGAACTGCCGGATGTGTCTGGTGGAAATGGGGATGCCGGAGCGGCCGGCGCCGGGTCAGGCGGAGGTGGAGAAGGACAAATTCGGGTTTGCGAAGATCCAGTGGATTCCGCGCCCGGCGATCTCGTGTGCGAACACGGTGAGCGAAGGCATGGGGATCCGGACGGCGTCGAAGATGGTGGAGGAGGTCCGAAAGGGGGTGATGGAATTCCTGCTGATCAACCATCCCTTGGACTGCCCGATCTGCGATCAGGCGGGCGAGTGCCGGTTGCAGGAGTTTTCGGTGGGTTTCGGGCGCGGGGAGTCGCGCTTTCAGGATGAAAAAGTCCGCAAGCCGAAGAATCAGGATATCGGGGCGCGGATCGTGCTGGATGACGAGCGCTGTATTATGTGCAGCCGGTGCATCCGGTTCAGCAGCGAGATTGCCGACGAGGACGTGCTCGGGTTCACCGAGCGGGGCAGCCACACGGTGCTGACCACCCACCCGGGCAAGCGGCTTGATCATAACTATTCGCTCAACACGGTGGACATCTGTCCGGTGGGAGCGCTTACCAGCAAGGACTTCCGCTTTCAGATGCGGGTCTGGTTCCTCAAGGAGACGAACTCGATCTGCACCGGCTGCGCCCGCGGCTGCAATACCGAAATGGGGTCGCGCGAGGGCGTGCTCTACCGGCAGACGCCGCGGCAGAACGACGCCGTCAACTCGACGTGGATGTGCGACCACGGGCGGCTGGACTTCCACTGGGTCAACAGTGACCGGCGCCTGCTCGACCCCCTGGTCCGGGAGGGGGCGACCCACCGGGTGTCCAGCTGGCCGCAGGCGGTGGCCGCCGCGGCGGAAAAATTGCGCGGCCTGCGCGGCGACCAGATTGCCGTCATCGGGTCCGGCCGCATGACCAATGAGGAATTGTTCATGCTGCGCAAGCTGGCCGCGGCGCTCAAGAGCGAGTGGATCGACATCGTGCCACGCAGCGGGGAGCCCGACAACTACCTGGTCTCGGCCGACCGCAACCCGAATACCGCGGGCGCCAAACTCATTTTCACCGACCAGCCGGGGGCCGCTCTGGCCACCATCCGCCAGAAGGTCGACGCCGGTGAAATCAAGGCGGTCGTCGCCTGGCGCGAAAACCTGCTCAAAGGGGCCGGCTTCACCGCGGAGGCACTCGGGCGCCTGGATTTCCTGCTCTGCGCCCATGTCATGGCCAACAGCTCGGCGGAACACGCGCACGTCGTACTGCCGACCGCCGCCTGGGCCGAAAAACGCGGCTCCATGATCAATGCCACCGGACGTCTGCAGCGGCTCAACAAGGCGACTGAACCGCCGGCTCAGGCCCGCGACGACTGGGAGGCGCTGCGCGACCTGACCCAGGCACTGACCGGCAGTAACGGCCTGTACCTCGTCGAAGACGTCTTCAAGGCGATGGCCGCCGAAATCGGCGAGCTGGCCGGTCTGAGCCTCGGCAAAATCGGCGATGCCGGTCTGCCGCTGCTTTCTCCCGCGGAAACCATCCCGCTTCTCGCCCGCGAGGCCGACCGCAAGGCCAAGGGTGTCATCGTCGGCTGATCCATCCCCTTTTCCATGGACTGGTTTTTCTCATTCGAGTTCGTCACCACCGTCATCAAGATCGTCGGCTTCACCTTTGCCGCCGTCCTCGGTCTGGTGAGCTACACCGTCTACGCGGAGCGCCGGGTCAGCGCCATCATTCAGGACCGCGTCGGCCCGAACCGCGTCGGTCTGCCGCTCACTCTGCTCGGATTCAAGAAAGACGTCAGATTCCGAGGGCTCTTCCAGCCGCTGGCCGACGGCCTCAAGTTCATCCTCAAGGAGGACTTCACGCCGGCGCACGTGAAGAAATTTTATATTTGGCTGGCCCCGGCGCTGTGTCTGGTCCCCGCCCTGCTCACCTGTGCCGTGCTTCCGTTCGGCAGCAGCATCACCATCCCCTGGAACGGCGGCACCCGGACCATCCCGCTGGTCATCGCCAACCTCAACGTCGGCCCGCTCT
>JALRGF010000239.1 GCA_023253495.1 Verrucomicrobiales bacterium | reverse complement strand
GCCCCAGGGCAACCAGGATCACATGAACAACTCGGTTTCGATTCATAAAAAAGCAGGGATTCAGACGGCTGCCCGGTACGTCATGGGCCTCTCCGGTCTTTCAGCATTCGCCGGAAAAAGAGGCGTCTGGCAAAATTCCCGAACAGAAAGCTTGACGATTTCGCCAAAAATGCCGCAGCATTCGCGGTGCAGCAAAATTGCCCCGGTGCCAGCGACTTATCACCTTGCCAAGTGGCGAAGTGATGACACGCGCGTCCAAGGCGTTTGGCTAAATAAACCCAACACTGACTCCGATGTTCGCCAAACTCGTCCCGTTCACCGCGGCTGTGGCTTCCTGTTTTATCGCCTGTCTCGCACAGGCTAACGACATTGAGCCTGGCAAAGAGTTCTACACCGCCAAAAAAGCGGTCAATCCGATTGTCCTCGACGGCAATCTTTCCGAGTGGACCGGCGCTGACGTGTTGGCTGACCCCCGGTTTTCCATCCCCAAGGGGTCGGGTGACGCCGGCACTCTGGTCAATTTCGAGCCGTACGCCGGAGGGACCTGGACCGGACCGGACGATCACACGTCCAACGTGCGGGTCGTCTACGACGATGAGAACGTCTATTTCGGATTTGTCGTCACCGACGACTACCATGAGAACGCGGCTAACAGCGCATGGAATGGCGATTCAGTACAGCTCATGATCGCCAATGGCACGCGCGACGGACAAATCGCCCTGTACAATTACGCGCTCGGCGGCGTCGAAGAAGCGCTTGGCTCCGTCATCATCATGCACGAGGCCGGCCCCGGCGGCACCACCGCCATCGTCACGCGCGACACCGCGACCAAGAGGACCACGTACGAAATCCAGCTTCCCAAAGCCTCCTTGGGGCTTGAGGAACTGGCTGCCGGAGTGCAGTTCGGTCTCGGCATGGCCATCAATGACGGCGACAAAGACACGCCGGGCCAGCGAGGGTGGGGGGGGTTGGGTGCCCATGCCCTTGTTTTCGGTAAAAGTCCTTCTGAAACTGCCCTCGTCACCTTGGCGGCGCCACCGCCTCCGCGACAGCAGAACAACGACATCGAACCGGGCAAGGAATTTTACACCGGAATCAAGGCGGCCAACCCGATTGTCCTCGACGGCGAACTGGGTGAATGGCGCGGCGCGCAGCTTCTGGCCGACCCCCGGTTCTCCATCCCCAAAGGTTCCGCGGCCGCCGGTACCTTGGTGAATTTCGAGCCATACGCCGGCGGGACCTGGACCGGCCCGGATGACCAGACGTCCAATGTTCAGGTCGTCTATGACGACGAGAATGTGTATTTCGGATTTGTCGTCACCGACGACTACCATGAAAACGCCGCCAACAGCGCTTGGAATGGCGACTCCGTGCAGCTCATGATCGCGAACTCGACGCGCGATGCGCAAGTGGCCTTGTATAACTATGCTCTTGGCGGAACCGAGGAAGCCCCCGGCGGCGTCATTGTCATGCATGAGGCCGGCCCCGGCGGCACCAGCGCGGTCGTCAAACGCAATACCGTCACCAAACGCACCACCTACGAAATCCAGCTCCCCAAGGCCGCCCTGGGCTTGGAAACACTCGGCGGCGGCGTACAATTCGGCCTTGGCATGGCCATCAACGACGGCGACAAGGACACTCCCGGACAGCGGGGATGGGGCGGTCTCGGGGCTCACGCCCTCGTCTTCGGCAAATCGCCATCAGAAACCGCCCTCGTCACCCTCGCCACCGCCAATGACATTGAACCCGGCAAGGAATATTACTTCGCCAGTCCCGCACCCGGCCCTATTGCCATCGACGGTGTGCTCAACGACTGGTCCGGCGTGGCTGTGCTTTCCGATCCCCGGTTCGCCGTGCCCAAAGGATCAGGCAGCCGCGGGGGCGGTACCCTGACCCTCTTTGAAGCCCACAACGGCGGCACCTGGACCGGACCGGATGACCAGACGTCGGCCGTCCGCATCGCCTACGATACGGAAAACGTCTATTTCGGATTCGTCGTCACCGACGACTACCACGAAAACAGCGCCAACAGCGCGTGGAACGGTGATTCCGTGCAGCTCATGGTCGCCAATGGCTCTCAGGATGCCCAGGTCGCGCTGTACAACTACGCCCTCGGCGGCATTGAAAGCGCCCTCGGCGGGGTCATCGTCATGCACGAAGCCGGCCCGGGTGGCACCACTGCCGTGGTCAATCGTGACACGGCCAGCAAGCGCACGACCTACGAAATCAAGCTGCCCACGGCCTCGATGGGCCTCGAGGAACTGAAACTCGGCACGATGTTCGGCCTCGGTATGGCCATCAACGATGGCGACGAAGCCACCCCGGGCCAGCGGGGATGGGGCGGCCTTGGTGCCCACGCACTGGTTTTCGGCAAGAGCCCCCAGCAGACCGCTCTCGTGACGCTGGGCATCGGCGGCAGCGGTTCGCCATGCTTCCTCTCGGCCATCAGCCCGCCCACATCCCAGAACCCGACCCGCTTCACCTTCCGCGGCAACGACTTCGAAGGCGCGGTGGTTGACCCGGCAACCACCAAACTCCTGATCGACGGCGTCGTCGTCAATCTGGTGGCCAGCCCGAAATCACAGGGCGCCATCGACTTCACCCACACTCTGGCCGCCCCTTTCACGCCGGGCACTGAGCATATCTTTGTCATCGAATTGCGAGACACCAGCGGCAACGTGACCATCGAACGCAGCACGTTCGTCGCCCCGTTGATCTACGCTTCCAATCTCGTTGGTGGCGGCACCTGGACCACGGAACACCTCTGGACCCGGGCCAATCCGGAACTGCTCGATATCGAAACCGCCATCGCCGCCCTCGACGCCGCCAACACCTATCCCGCCGAAGACCGGATCGTGGTCAAGACCGCTTACATCCACTTCGACGACAACGCCGGCCCGCCCATCTATGTCGCCGAGTCGCGCCCGTATCCCCTCTTCGACCCAATCAACGGTGGCCCGGGCCGGGCTGACCACGATGATTTTGCGATCCGGTCGCGCGGTCAGATTTCCGTCATCAAACCGGGCAAACACTGGTTTGTCTGCAACAGCGATGACGGCTTCTCCCTGCGCATCGACGGCCAGGAAATCGGCTCGGCCGGCCTGCGTGGCCGCACCAATACCGTCATGCCGGTGGACCTCACCGCCGGTGTCCACGACGTCGAACTCATCCATTTTGAGCGCAGTGGCGGTGGCGGCGTGAGCCTCTTCGTCCTCAAAGGTGTGACCGAAAACGAACCGCTTTTCGGCGAGGATTCCTTCGAACTCGTGCAAGCGTGGCTCAACCCTGCCGACACCGATGGCGATGGCATGCTCGACGTCTATGAGGTGGATAACGGTCTGAACCCCGCGGTAAACGACGCCGCCCTCGACAAAGATGGTGATACCCTCACCAATCTGGCCGAATTCCAGCGCGGCACTCGCGCTGACAAGGCGGATACCGACGGCGATGGCCTGAGCGACGCGGTCGAAACCGGTACCGGCACCTTCGTCAGCGCCACCAATACCGGCACCAACCCGCTGGTTCGTGACACCGATCTGGACGGGCTTGGCGACGGCGTGGAAACCAATACGGGCGTCTTCATCGGCGCGGGCAACGCCGGTACCAATCCGTTTGTCGCCGACACCGATGGCGACGGTCTGTCCGACGGCACCGAAGTCCGGCTCGGCTCCAGCCCGGTCTCGGCCGCCAGCATCGCCAGTGTCATCGAAGGCGGCGGGCAATGGCAGACCGAACACGTCTGGACTCGTTCCACGCTTCTGCTCAATGACATCGACACCGCCCTGGCGGCCTTGGATGACCCCAGCCAATTCCCTGCCGGCGACAGCATCAAGCTCGCCACCCGGTACGTCCATTTCCACGACAACGCCGCCCCGCCGTGGTTCCTGACCCTGTCGCGGCCTTATCCGCTCTTCGATCAGGCCAATGGCGGCTCGGGCTTCGGGGACCGCGAGGACTTCGCCATCCGCAGCACCGGGCAGATCAAGGTGACCCGCGCCGGCCGCATCTGGTTCAATGTCAACAGTGATGACGGATTCTCGTTGCTCGTCGACGGCGTTGAAATCGGCACTGCCGGCCTGCGCGGGCGCACCGACACCGTGGTCCCGGCCGACCTCACCGCCGGCCTGCATGAAGTCACTCTGGTCCAATGGGAACGCGGCGGTGGCGCCGGCTGCAGCCTGCTCGTCTACCGCGCCGCGTCCGAAGAACAACCGGCCGGCGTGGACGCCGAAAGCTGGCAGTTGCTCGAAACCGTCGGGGCCCCGGCATCCTCCCTCGCGGTGACCAGTGTTGCGTACGACAAAACGACTTCCCTGCTGAACCTGACGTTCACCTCGGAAGCCGGAGCCACCTACGCGCTCGAATACACCACTGGATTCCAGCCGGGGGGTGCCCCGACCGCCGCCACCAAGTGGAACGTTGTCCCGGGCTACACCGCCATTCCCGGTTCCGCCGGGACCACCACCATCACCCCGCTGAACACCGCCTCCTTGGTCACCCCGGCCGGACAACTGCCCGACAACCGCACCAGCTTCTTCCGCATCCGGAAACTGTAAGCGGTTCCGTGGATCGAACCCGTCCCGCGCGCGGCACTGTCGCGCGCCGGACACTCCCGGGGCGCGCGTCAGCGCGCCCCGCTTTTTGATCAGAGACCCTTCGGCCTCGCTTCTCGCAGCGGAGAGTTTGCAAGTTGGCGGGGACTGCAGGCAGCCTGTGATCATCGGCAACCCGCAGAGGGTTGCCGGGGGACCCTGTTCGGTGCCTGGGGCCCGCGGCTCATCCAATGAAGAATGAACGTCATCCGCCCGCCGTTGTCGGATGACAAATGGCCGAATCACCGCTTGTGTGCGGTCTGCCGGTTTCCCTCGCCTGCCCGTTCTCATGACCATGCTCGTTTCCCCCTCCGTCCGGCGCCGTCCGGACATGAAGGCGCTTTTTTTCGAGGCCGCCAAAGCCGCCGGCCTGGAGAACGATGAACTCGGCCAGCGCCTGATCGAAACCGCTGCCCGCCAGGGGCGCAGTGTGATCGATGACCTCATCGATTCCAAGCAGGTCAACGAAGAGGACTTCCTCCGCCACGTCGCCGCCACCCTGGCCCTGCCGTACGAAACCGACCTCAAACCGCGCCACTCGCGGAAGCTCCGCGAAGTCTGCAACGCCCAGCTCGCGCTGCGCCACCGCGTCCTCCCACTCGCTCTCGGCACCTTGGAGCTCCCGTCCGAACAACCGGAAGACGAGGAACCCGCCAGCGCTTCCGCCCTGCCGGAAGTCGAAGCCCCCACCGACCACCCCGAAGGCGAGGCCGATACCCCGCCCGACCGCCTTATCCTCGTCACCTACGACCCGTTCAACCTGCTCGCCAAACAGGCGGCCACTCAGGCCATCGACTTGCCGATCGAGTGGCGCATGGCCTCGCGCACCCGCGTTCTTCAGGGGATCCAGAAACTCTATGGCGTCGGCGCCGACACCTTCGAGCAGATCCTTGCCGGCCGCGAAGGCGATACTTCGTTCATGGACCTCAAGGAAGAGGTCAACGTGCTCGACGAGGACGATGAGGAGGCGTCCGTCGTCAAATTTGTCAACACCATCCTCCGCCAGGCCCTCAACCAGCGCGCCACCGACATCCACGTCGAACCGCTCGAATCCAATCTGCGCGTCCGCTACCGCATCGACGGCCGCCTCCAGGAAGTCCCGGTGCCCGAAAACATCAAGGCCCTCCAGTCGATGGTCATCGCGCGCCTCAAGATCATGTCGCGCCTCGACATCGCGGAACGCCGCCTGCCCCAGGACGGTCGCATCGGCCTGGAACTCGAAGGCAAAAGCATCGACGTCCGCGTCGCCACCATCCCGACCGTCGAAGGCGAACAGGTTTCGCTTCGTCTGCTCAACCAGGAAAAATTCAGCATCCAGAAACTCGGGCTGGAGCCGCACGTGCGCAGCACCATTGAGTCGCTGCTCAAAATGAGCAACGGCATCATCCTCATCACCGGCCCCACCGGCTCCGGCAAATCCACCAGCCTTTACGCCTTCCTCAGCGAGCTCAACACCCCGTACCGACGCATCGTCACCGTCGAGGACCCGGTCGAAAACAAGCTCGAAGGCGTCATGCAGATCGCCGTCAAACCGGAAATCAACCTGACTTTCGCCGCCGGCCTGCGCTCAATCCTCCGCGCCGACCCCAATGTCGTCATGGTCGGGGAAATGCGCGACCTCGAGACCGCGGAAATCGCCATCCGCGCCGCGCTCACCGGTCACCTCGTCTTCTCAACCCTCCACACCAACGACGCCATCGCCGGCATCACCCGTCTCGTCGACATGGGGGTCGAACCGTTCCTCGTGTCCGCCTCGGTCCGCGCCTTCCTTGCTCAGCGCCTCGTCCGCCGCCTCTGCAAAAAGTGCCGCAAACCGGTCAGCCATGACCGCGACTACCTCGACAGCATCGGGTTCCCCGGCGCCAAGGTCGCCGCCGGCAGCCAGATCTACATGGTCAATGAACGCGGCTGCGACCATTGCAGCCACACCGGAGTGCTCGGACGTCTCGCCATCTACGAGATTGCCGTGCTCACCCAGGGCGTGCAGGACCTCGTCGTCAAACGCGCCTCCGAATCCGACATCCGCGCCAAGGCCATTGAGGAAGGATTCATCCCCATGCGCCAGTACGGATTCAAAAAGGTCCTCGACGGCGAAACCACCATCGAGGAAGTCATCTCCGTGACCACCATGGACATGAAGATGATCGAAGATTGATCCCCCGGCCCCGGGACCGCCGCAGAAGTCCGCTGCGGCCCTGTCGGCCCAGCATCCCGTCTTCTCAGCCAAGCCTTGAAGCCCGGAGTATTCGTATCGGCTTCTGATTGCGGCCCCGTCGGCCCAGCCTCGCCTTCTCTCACCCGAGGTGGATGAGACGCCACCAAGCAGGGCGCTCCGTACCAGACCGTGACGCTGATCCCCTGGCTCCGTCACGGCTCAGCGCCCTGTCAGAGTCCCTGACGCACTCTCAGCCGGTGACCCATGATCCGTGGGCCGATGGCCCAGACCGCTGACTCAGGCCAGCCGCTTGTTCCATTCGGTAATCCGGCTGGCCTGCGCGGCGAAAAGGTCGTCGGTCGGGTCGAGGATTTCGATGCTGGTGATGGTGTCGCCCTGGCGGATTTTGTTGACGACGTCCTGACCGGTGGTGACGGCGCCGAAGATGGTGTGTTTGCCGTTGAGCCAGTCGGTGGGGACGTGGGTGATGAAAAACTGGCTGCCGTTGGTGCCCATGCCATTGCGGATGCCGGCATTGGCCATGGCGAGCAGGCCGGGGCGGTCGAACTTCAGGTCCGGGAAGCATTCGTCATCAAATTTGTACCCCGGATCCCCGGTGCCGGTGCCGAGCGGACAACCGCCCTGGATCATGAAGTTGTCGATGACCCGGTGGAATTTCAGGCCGTTGTAATACCCGCGCTGAGCGAGGTTGAGAAAATTGGCCACGGTCACCGGCGTGCGGGAGGCGAGGAGAGTGAGGGCGATGTCGCCTTTGCTGGTTTTGAGGAGAATGCGGATGTCGTTCATGAGTTGATCAGTCTGAGCGGCGCGGGCGGTTACGCCACCGGAATTGACCCGGGCGCGGTCGCGAGGACAATCGGGAGGCATTCCTGGAGGATATCACCCCTTATGCGTTCCTTGTTGATCCCGGGCTCGCTGCTGAGCCTGCTGGCCGCCGGCCCGGTTGCCGCCGGGTCCGTGCCCCAAGCCTGGTTGCAGGAGGAAGGCGCCGGTCTGCTGTATCTTCACACCACCACCGACATCGGTCGCGGGTATCAGGTCGAATGGTCGCCCGACCTCACCGCTGCGACGTGGAAGCCGGCGCTGGTGCGGCCTGCCGAAGGCACCGGCGGGCGCCTGGCGTTTTATCTCGGACAGCGTCCGGAGGCGGACGGCGCGCCCCCGGTGCATCCGTCGCGGCGCGACTTCACCGTGCTTGCCTACCCGGATGGCACCTCGCTGGTCCAGTGGCCGGGTGCCGATGGAAGCATGATCCGCCGGCGGGTGGCCCTCGATTTCCGGCGGGTGCCGCGGCAGGCGGCCGCCGTCCTTCCGACCGCCACTGTTTTCACACGCACCCAGCTTCGCGATACGGTGGCGGCGCTGCCGGTCAGCGGCACGGAAGATCCGGACCCGGACGTGCGCGCCGCGCTGTCCGAGCTGGTCGAGGCATACCCGCTGCTGCCGTATGCCACGCCCGACTTCGTCATGCGTCAGGCCGCGTCCTCCGAAATGCCGACCGGCACGCGGTTCTGGCGGGTTCGGCAGGTCGAGCAGGACACGGATGCCGACGGATTGAGCGACTTTGATGAATGGCACGACCGCGGGACCGACCCGACGACAGCGGACAGTGATGGCGACGGCGCCTCGGACGGCGCGGAGGTGACCGCCGGGACCTCGCCGCGGGATTATTTCAACGGCCGGCGCCCGACCGTGGTGCGCCTGGCGTCGCGCTGGGGCGACGTGCCGTACACCGGACCCGGTGATTGGCTCGATGAGCCGCTGCGCCTTGAGGTGCGTGCTCCGGACGACACGCCGCTGGCCAACGCCCCGCTGACCGTGGCCCCCGGCTCCGGCGGGTTGGATCTGTGGCTGGTGCCGCCCGCCGCCCGCTCGCCCCGCCCGGTCCTCACCACGCGTACCGATGCCCGCGGTCAGGTCGCGCTGGCGTGGAAAGCGGACACCCTCAACGACGCCGCCACTCTGGTCCACGCGTGGTGCGGCGAAGGCATCGCCTGGCAGGGAGCCCACCTGCTGGTCCACACCGCGCGCGCCCTGCCCGCCCCGGACCCGACACTGCTGGCGTGGCTCAAGGCGGATGCCGAGGTGGGCATGGACGGCGACGGGCTGGTCAGCAGCTGGTCGGACGAAATCCGCACGGTCACCGCGACCGCCACCGGCCCGCTGCGCCCGTCCCGGAACACTTCCGGCCGCCTCCCATTGATCGCCTTCAACGGCACCCAGCGGCTCGATCTCACCACCGCCCTCGGCGGCTCCAGCATGTCGATGCTGGTGGTGGCCCAACCGGCGGCCACGCGCACCTCCTCGCCCCCCAACGCCGCCGACCCCGCCAACCGCGCCCCGGGCCTGGTTGGTCAGCGGTACCTGCTGGCCGGTGAGGTGGGCGCAGCGGCGTCGCCCTGGAACTACACGGCTCCGGTGCCGCGGCAGCTGCAGACGACCCAGTATTTCTCGCGCTACACCGCCGATTTCATGCTGAGCTACACCAGCCCGACCATCAGTTTCAAAGGGTACGAGTGCCGGCCGATCACCACCGCTTCCGGATACCTGCTCCCCAGCCTGCCAGCCGCCCAGGTGCCCTCCGTCCGCTACGATGTCACCGCCAACGCGATTCCCGACCCCGGCCCGCCCCAGCGCCAGAACGGCAAGATCTACCGCCTCAACCCCGCCCTCGTCAACTGCCCGCTCAAGGCCGGCGCCTCGCTCTCGTCGTGTCTGTCTGATTTTGTCACCCGCCGCGGACTGCCCGCCACCTACCAGTGGGAAACGCGCACGTTGGCCACGTACACCCGCCGCGTCGGCAACCCGCTCACCGACGATTTTTCGGAAATTTACTACGAGGCGAAGGGCTACACCCCGGAAATCCCGGAAAAATACGAGCTCCAGCCCGGCCGCATCGGCGTCGTGGGGCAGGGGTTGAGCCTGGGCACCAATACCACCGGCTACCACCACCTTTCCAACGACTTCGCCCCCGCCCTCGGCTCCGCCCCGGCCGCCGCCGGCCTCACCCTGATCACCACCACCGTCACCAACGGCCGCCCGGCATTTTTCACCAACGGGACCGCCGCCGGCTCGTCGGTCGCCCCGGCCGGCGGCAGCGCCGCCGGTATCCGCTTCCTCGGCGCCCTCGCCAATGCCACCAACGGGTTCTCCGGCACCGTCGGCGACATCGTGCTCACCTCCGGCGCGCTCACCGACGACTCCCGGCGGGCCCTGGAAGACCGGCTCGCCGACCGATACCGGCTCTCCCAGGTCGATCGCGACACCGACGCCCTGCCCGACTGGTGGGAACGCCGGTTCCTCAGCACCGGCACCGCCGCCGCCCCCACCGGCAACCCGGATGGCGACGGCCTCACCAATGCCCAGGAACGCGCCCGTTTCACCCTGCCCGAACTCGCGGACAGCGACCGCGACGGCCGGCCCGACGGCGCCGAGACCGCCGCCGCTGCCATCACCCCCGACACCGACGCCGATGGTTTCCTCGACGGCGCCGACACCACACCCACAGACCCCGCCAACGGTCGCGCCGACACCAATGGCGACGGCCTTCCCGATGGCCTGGCCGCCCTGCTCGCCGACCCCACCCAACGCGACAGCGACGGCGACGGTCTGTCCGATCTGGCCGAATGCGTCATTTCCCGCACCCATCCGCTCACCCCGGACACCGACGGCGACACCCTGCCGGACGCTTGGGAACACCAGTACCAGCTCGATCCCAACGACCCCGCCGGATCCGAAGGCCGCGACGGTGACCCCGACGGCGACGGTAAAACCAACGCTCAGGAGCGCGCCCTCGGCACCCACCCACGGGTGGCCGATTGACCCGCCCCCGGGACCGCCGCAGACCCCTGCGGCCCGACGCCACCGCCGAAGCCGTCCCCTGCGGCTCGATGCCACTGCCGCCGCCTGCGGCCCGACACCACCGCCGAAGCCGTCCCCTGCGGCCCGACGCCCCCGCCCTTATTCATATGCACAAATGGCGCCTTCCATTGTCCCCGTATCCCCGCCCTCCCGGGCTCAGGGACGCGCCGCGGCCCGCTTCTGCCGGAACATCCAGTCGAGCAGCCCGCTCATCGGATCGTAGGCCGGGCTCCACGAGTTGTGACCCACGCCGGGGAGCAGCGAGAGTTTCGCCAGGCCGCCCGCCCGGTTGATGGCGGCCACCAGCCGCTCCGAGCGCTCCGGCCAGACGACAGTGTCATCCTGACCATGAAACGCCCAGACCGGCAGTGCCTTGAGCCGGTCGGCCCGGGCCTCGTCGCCCCCGCCACAAATCGGCGCGACCGCGGCAAACCAGTCGGGGTGCCGCATCGCGAGTTCCCAGGCGCCGAACCCGCCCATGCTCAGCCCGGTCAGGTAGACGCGGTCCGGATCCACGGCCGCCGCGTGCTCGGCGCGCACCTTTTCCAGCGCGGCCATGGCCACTTGGAGCATGTCCGTGGGTTCGGCCGCCATCGGTTTCGACTGCCTGTCTCCCCACGGGGCGTCGACCCACTGTTTGTCCGGCGCGCACTGCGGGGCGATGAGGAAGCACCGGTACTTCGCCCGCCACTCCGGCTGCCCCATCTTTTCCGGGAAATGGCGCAGCTGCGCCGCATTGTCGGTGCCCCGCTCGCCCGCACCGTGCAGAAACAGGACCACCGGTGCCGACTCCGCCCCGGGCCCCGGGAGCGGCAGGAGCAGGCGGAACGATCTTTCGATGCCCCCGACGGCCACCTTCCGGACTTCAAAGGGCCCGGTGACCGGTTCCGACAGTGCCGCGCCGGCGGCGAGAAGCAGACAGCAAACAACCCGGAGAATCATGGTCAGTCAGCCTGCCACGCGTCCCGCTCCATGCAATGCCCTCAATCGGGTTCGGCCGCCTTCCCAGGATCCACCATTCCACCTTGCAGAGCCGTGATTGCCGGTTACCCTCCTTTCCCTCGGCGTTTCCGGACAGATGGCAGAGTGGTCGAATGCGCACGCTTGGAAAGCGTGTGTGCTAGAAATAGCACCGAGGGTTCGAATCCCTCTCTGTCCGCCATTTGATATTGGGCGAGTGCCGGGAGAGCGACGCTTCCCAGGACGCCCACTTTTCCCTGATGGCGCCACCGTCGCCGGGGGAGAATGGCCGGAACGGCCACGGTGGCCGCTTGCCGCTTGCCGATATCAGGGCGTTCGTGGTAATCGGACTTGATGACCAAGCCCCTTGCCGCCCTCCGCACCCTGACTCCGACGCAGCGCAAATCCGGCTTGGCCGCGTGGCTGGGGTGGCTGTTTGACGGGCTGGACATGCATATTTACACACTGGTGGCGATGCCGTTTGTGGCGTTGCTGCTGGGGGAGGCGGCCAAGGCGGATCCCGGGCTGACCAAGGAGAAAGCGTCGATCATCCAGGCGGCCTTTCTCGTCGGCTGGGCGGTTGGTGGTGCGTTTTTCGGGCGGATCGGCGACCGGATCGGCCGCAGCCGGGCCCTGATCCTGACGATTCTGACGTATGCCGGTTTCACCGGGCTCTCGGCGATCTCGACCGAATGGTGGCACCTCCTGATTTTCCGGTTTCTTTCGGCGCTCGGCATCGGGGGCGAGTGGGCGGTCGGGGCGGCGCTGCTGGCCGAGACCTGGCCGAAGTCGTGGCGCCCCTGGATTGCCGCCACCCTGCAGACGGCCGTCAACCTCGGGGTGCTGCTCGCCTGTCTGGCCGGCTGGCTGCTCGCCGAACAAAGCCCGCGCTGGATCTTTGTGGTCGGAGTGCTGCCGGCCCTGCTCACGCTCTGGATCCGCAAGGCGGTTCCCGAACCCGAGAACTGGGTGCAGGCCCGCGAAAAAGCCGCCCCTCCGGGGCTTGCCGACCTCTTCAGTCCGGCCGTCCGCAGCGTGACCTGGCGCACCCTCATCATCTGCGCCGTCTCCCTGACGGCCCACTGGGCCTTCATGTTCTGGCAGCAGAGCCACATCCGCGCCCTGCCCGAAGTCCGCTCGCTCACCCCCGCCGGCCAGAACCACGCTGTCGTCATCGCCCTCATCGTCATCATGGTCGCCTCGATCGCGGGAAATTTTGTCGCCGGCGCCCTCGCCCGGCACTGGGGGTACCGGCGGGCCATCGCCATCCTGCTCGCCGCCTACGGCGTCACCATGCTCGCCGGTTTCTCCCGCCCGCTCAGCCATGACGCCACCCTTGTCTGGTTCGGCCTCGTCGGCCTCTGCCAGGGCGTCTTCGGGCTTTTCACCATGTGCCTGCCGCCGCTTTTCCCCACCCTGCTGCGCACCACCGGAGCCGGTTTCTGCTACAACATCGGGCGCCTCGTCGCCGCCGCCGGCACCGTTTTTTTCGGGCTTTTCGCCAAGGTCGACGACATCCGCCTCGCTCTCTTCTACGCCGGTTTCCTCTTCATCCCCGCCACCATCGTCGCCCTCATGCTCCCCGAACCGGACGTCGACGCCGAATAGAGAATCCACCTTTCCGGATCGCGGAAGGCAACGCCGGTCTGATCCGGGCCGTTGATTTCCGCGTTGCGTCGCGGAGGGTTGGCGGCAGGTTTCCTTTGCCTCCTGTCTCCTTTCGTCTCCTGACCCCAAGCCCCTTTTCTCCGTGAGCGACTCGCCGCACCCTGATTCCACACCCCCGCCCGCCAGTCTGGCGGCCGCTGAACCGCCCTCCGCCCCATCCGCTTCGATCACCCCGCCCGCGTCGGCTCCCGGCGGTGAGGCGGCTCCCGGCGGTGAGGCGGGTGCCCCCGTTGAGGCTTCGGCCGCCGGGCCGGCCTCCGAAGCCTTCGCCAAAAAGAAGCGGTTACGCCATCGTGGCGGCCGCGGGCGGAACAAGAAATTTCCACGCGGTGAAGGCAGCGAGGGTGACAACGGGGAGGAGGAAGACCTGGAAGAGGAATCGGCTGATGACGAACCTGTCGCGGCTGATCCGGCCGTCGGTGGTGACCCTGAGGCGGGGGAAGCGGCGGCCGTGCCGTCCGGCGAGCCGTCCCCTCCTTCCGGGCCGCGGCGGGAGCCCCGGGAGCCCCGGGAGCCCCGGGAGCCGCGCCGCGACCCCAGGGATCAGCGCCCGGGTGAGCGGGCGGCCCGGCCGGACCCGCGTCCGCCGCGCCACGAACGCCCGGATCCACGGGGATCTCAACGGCCGGAACGCTTTGAGCGGCCGGAGCGGATCGATCGCACGCCGCTGGACACCCGCGAACTTTCGGAGAAGGCGTGGCAGTTGTTCTTCGGCGAATTGCGCGAGGAAGGCCTGGCCCTGATCGACGAGACCGATGCCGAGAAACTGAGCAACCGGTGCTTCAAGCTGGCGGAAATCTTCATGCGCCAGCGCCAGCGGCGCCTCAACCAGCTGGCTGGCACCGGGACCACCCTGCACGAGGAACGACGCCCGGCACCTCCCGAACCGCGGGCCCCGCAGCCGCCGCGACCGAAACCGCAGGTGCCAATTGAACAGCGCCTCCCCGACGATCCCACCAAACTCTCCAAAGAGGAAGCCGAAGCCCTCATCGAAGAGGCCCGCGAAGTGGCCGAACAAAAGGCCGAAGCCGCCAGCGCGGAATCCGCCGCGGTCCCGGCGGAACCAACCACCCCGGCGGAACCCGTCACCGACGCGGGCCACCCGGAGCCGGCGTCGCCGCCGGCCGCCGCGGAGCCCGAGGCGGCGCCGGAGCCCCCGGCTTCAGGGGCCCGCGGCTCCGAGGACGCCTCCTGACGATACCGCGATGATGCTGACCCGGCGACAATGGATCCGCCGTGCGGGCGGGGTGGCGGCGGCAGCCGTGGCCGGTGGCGCGGGGGCCATGGTGCTTGAGCCGGCGTCGGCCGCGGCAAAATCCAAAACCAGTGAACCCCCGCTGCCAGCCGATCCGATGGCGTACTGGAAAGGCCTGTGGGTGCAGCAGGACAGTGGCGGGGTGATGGAATTCCGGCCGGATGGCACCATGGTCGGGGTGCCGGTGAGCGGAAAATTTGAACTGCTCGACACCGACTGGGTTCATCTGACCAGCGGGGGTGAAGTGCTGAAATGCCGCTGGAAAAACCGCAGCGAGGACGTGCTGCATCTGGCACGATTCATTGAAGGCCGGGAAGACGTGATTGAGCTTCAGCGGCTGCGCCCGGTGCCGCTGAACCTCGGCAAGTTCAAGCCGAAGTGCGTCATCCGTCATATGATCGCGGGGGAAAATTGCGCCACCAACCGCTCGGTGATGGTCGATGCCAAAACCGGTCATTTCCGCACGGCGGAAGGGGGGTTTTACCTGCGGCTGACCGAGGGACCAAACGGCGCCGTGCTCGGGTATGCTCCGGGATCCACATCGGAAACCACCGAGGTGCGGTTGCTCGGGGCCGGGCGCTCGCTGGTCGTCTTCGACCGGCTCGAAAAGCCGCGCCTCTTCGCCAGTTGCCTGTTCGTCGAATAAATCAGCCCCCGCACCCGGTGCGGATCATTGGATCGGCATCCGATGCCGGCCGTACGTCGTTAGCCCTTCCATGCGCCTGAAACGCCCCATCCTTTTCGCCGGCGCCGGCCTCGCCGTCGCCGTGCTCGTCGCCGCCTGCGCCACCTCACGGGCCGGTTACGAGACGGCCGCGTACACCGTGCTCCAGGGTGACAGCACGTTCGAGCTGCGCGACTACCCCGAACTCAAGGTGGTGGCCACGGCCATGGACGCGGATGGGAGCGGACGCGATGACCGGTTCATGCGGCTTTTCCGCTACATCGACGGCGACAATGCCGCGTCGCAGAAAGTCGCCATGACCACGCCGGTCTTCATGACCGGCGGTTCTCCCGGTGACGGGGCGGCCGCGGCCGCTGGAAAGATGAATTTTGTGGTTCCGGCCGACGTGGCGGCCGCCGGCGCGCCGGCCCCGAAAGCTGAAAACGTCGTCCTCGAAACCCTGCCGGCCCGGCGCG
The DNA here is from genome assembly GCA_023253495.1 of Verrucomicrobiales bacterium. GTDB lineage: Bacteria > Verrucomicrobiota > Verrucomicrobiia > Verrucomicrobiales > V1-33 > CAJBME01. Next base: position 1,929 of record JALRGF010000239.1, on the reverse strand, counting down.
TTGCCGTCATCCGCTTTGCCGGGAATTCCAACCCCGGCAAAGAAAAGGAGAAGCTGGCCGAGTTGCGGGCGTGGATGGAAGCCCGCGGGCTGGTCGCCGCCGGTGAGCCGTTTCTGGCGTACTATGATCCGCCGTGGACGCCCGGACCGATGCGGCGCAACGAAGTCCTCGTGCCGGTCAAAAAATAAGGATATCCGGACCATCAGGTGGACAGGGCGCCGGCCGTGCCCACCGTGCTTGCACCATGCTTCCGTCCGCCCCCGCCGCTTTTTCCCGTCGTCGCTGGCTGCGTGCGACCGCTGGCGCTGCTGCTGGCACGCTGCTCAGCCCGATGGCTCAGGCGGCCCGACTGCCGGGCTCGGTGCCGCGGGAATTCCGCGCCGCCTGGATGGCCACGGTTTTCAACCTTGATTGGCCGAGCCAGCCCGGACTGTCTCCCGATGCGCAGCGGGCCCAGCTTGCTTCGCAGCTCGATGCGGCCGCGCGGCTGAATCTCAATGCGGTCATTTTCCAGGTTCGGCCGTCCGGCGATGCGGTGTACGCCTCCTCGCTGGAGCCGTGGAGCGGGTTTGTCAGCGGGGCGGTCGGCCGCTCACCGGGGTATGATCCGCTGCGGTTTGCCGTGGCGGAGGCGCACCGGCGCGGTCTGGAGCTGCATGCGTGGTTCAATCCATTCCGGGCGCGCGCCGGGAGCGCCTTTGCCCCGGCCGGCAGTCACCTCGCGGTGCGCCGGGCCGAGTGGACCCGCGCCTATGCCGGCGGCCTCTGGTTCGACCCCGGCGAGCCCGGAGTGCGCGAACACACCATCCGCGTCCTCTCTGACGTCGCGCGCCGGTATGCCGTCGATGGCATTCACATCGACGATTATTTCTACCCGTACCCGCCGACCGGCACTCCCGGCCTGGGCGCCAGCGCTTTTCCTGACAACGCCACTTACGCAAAATACGGACGCGGAAAGAACCGTGCCGCGTGGCGCCGGTCAAACATCGACGCCTTCGTGTCCGGCCTGTACCGGTCGATCAAAAAAATCCGCCCGGCCGCCAAGGTGGGCATCAGCCCGTTCGGGATCTGGCGGCCGGGGGTGCCGGCCACCATCCAGGGAAAGCTTGACAGCTATGAATACCTGGCGGCCGACTCCCGCGGGTGGTTGGCCCGCGGCTGGTGCGACTATCTGGCGCCGCAGCTCTACTGGTCGATTGATCCGCCGGAGCAGAGTTTCAGCACGCTGCTGCGGTGGTGGCACCAGCAGAACCGGTCAGGACGCTTCGTCTGGCCCGGCATGGCGATCGACCGCATCGGGCCGCAGCGGCCGGCCCGCGAAATCATCAACCAGATCGGCCTGACCCGGGAGCTGGCCGGACGCGGGCGGGCCGGTGGTTGCCACTGGGCGCTCAAAGGGTTGCGGCAGAATCGCGGGCGCATCCAGGACGCCCTGCTCACCGGCCCCTACGCCAGCCGCGCGGCCGTGCCGGCGGCCCCCTGGCTCGGCGCGGCCGTGCCGGAACCGCCGGCCGCCGTCTGCCAGGGCGGGGTGCTGCGCGTCACCCCGCCGATGGACGCCGCCTGGGTGGCGGTGCAGGCATGGGATGAGACTGACTGGCGGCTGGCCGAGCTGCTGCGCCACGAACCCTCGGAATCATGCGCCCCGCTGGAAACCCGGGTGCCCGATAACGCGCGCCTGATCGCCGTGCGGTCGTTGTCGGCTTCCGGCGTGGAAAGCGAGGCCCGGCTGGTGGAGATTGCCTGAGCCACCATGGCAGAAGAGCTGCCCATAGAGGCAGGGCTCGGGCAAGACAGCCTGCTGGTGCACCATCCCATTTCCCGCCGATTCCGACTCGTGTCGGTACACCAACCGCACCCCGCAGGGATGACAGACCCTGTCAGCCGGAGGCGGCTCACGGCCCTTGCCTTCTTGATGGCAAAGCCCTG
>JALRGF010000192.1 GCA_023253495.1 Verrucomicrobiales bacterium | reverse complement strand
AACGCCGCGTGGGCCGCCCTGCTGGCCGACTCACCCGTCGTCGTCACCCGCGACCAGTGGCAGGTGGAAAACGCGCCCGCCGCCCGCGAACCCGCGGCCATCCTCATGGTGCGGCCACGTCCCGGCAGCGCCACTTCCCTCGTCGGCGCCATCGGCGGCACCACCCTGCCGGCCATGCGTTCGACTGACCGGCTGCCGGTTTTCCTCGCCGGCACCGCCTATCCGGACGTCGTCGTCACCGGCCCGGATTTCCTTGAGAAAGGGCCGGCCGCAGTGAAATGGACCGGGTTTTTCGGACATGACTGGTCGGTGGCCCGGGGGGAATGGGCGGGATCCAGGCCGGAACAGGCGGCTGCCGGCGAGGAGCGGTCGTTGTTCGACGGCCGCACGCTCGACGGATGGGACGCGCGCGACCGGCGGTACTGGTCGGTGCGCGATGGCGCCCTGACCGGCGAATCCACCCCGGAAATCCCCTGCACCGCCAACCAGTTCCTCGTCTGGCAGGGCGGCGAGGTCGGCGACTTCGAACTCAAACTGAAGTTCCGCGTGAAAGGAAACGGAGGCAATTCCGGCGTCCAGTTCCGCAGCCGCATGCTCGAAAACGGCCTGGCCGTCGGTTACCAGGCGGACATCTACCAGAGCGGCCCGTACCTCGGCGGCGTCTGCGACGAACTGCACTCGAGGAAGGGGCACGAACTGCTCACCGCCAACGGCAAAAAAACCGTGATCGACGCCGCCGGAAACCGGACCGCCACGCCGCTGGCCGGCGAAGCGACGATGCGCCCGGAGGGCGAATGGAACGACTACCACATCATCGCCCGCGGACAGCACATCACGCTGGCCATCAACGGTGTGACCTGCGCCGAGTTGATCGACGAGGAGGAGGGCCACTTCGACCTCCAAGGCGCCCTCGGCCTGCAGCTGCGCTCGGGCGAACCCATGACCGTGCAATTCAAGGACATCACCCTGAAAAAACTCTGAAGCGGCCGGGAAACGGGGCGACCGGCGTCGATCCGCACGCCGGTCGCGACCGGGCCCGGGTCACACCCGCAGAAAGAGCCGCCTCCTCCACATCCAGTAAAGGATCAGCCAGAGGATCAGGAGGACGGCGGCACCGTGGAGCATGGGGGCGAAGGCGTCGCCGAAGATGTGGAACGGGCGCTGCCCGAAGTGAGTATCCAACGCCCGCGACCAGAACCCCTCGGTGGTATGCACGAGGACGTACATGGCAATGGAGTTCATGCCGATGACGAGCAGCGGGAAAAACAGCCGCCGCCAGCCGATCAGATCGGCCACCACATAAAACCCGGCCATGAACAGGAAGCACCAGCCGCCGCTGAACAGGGTCCACGCGGGGGTCCATATTTTTTTGACCGATGGACAGACGCCGAGGCGGTCGAGCCCCCACCCGGCGGCCAGCGCGGCCAATCCGGCAAGAATGAGACGGCCGGCCACCGCCCAGCGCGCGCGGGGCGTCGCGGCGTCGCGCGCACCGACCAACGCCTGCCCGGCGAAGAACCCGAGCAACATGGTGCCGAGCGTCGGAATGAAACTGAGCGTCGCATAGCCGCCGCCATTGCCGATAAATTCCGTCTCGCGCGGAAACAGGTTCAGGAACCAACGGTCGAAGGCCCATGCGGCATTGGTATTCAGATTCCAATGAGCGGCGAAACCGGTGAACGAATGCGGCCAGTCGGCCGGAATGCGGTGCTGCGCCGGATCGAATCCGGGATCCGTCAGCGGCCAGACGGCAAAGAGCAGCCAGTAACCGAATAAAATGCCGGCCAGCGCGATCCACCGGGTGCGCTCGCGCGCCATGCCAAGAGCAAAAAGCAGCGGGTACCCGAGACCGATCTGTGACAGCGTGTCCTCAAACGTCCAGTTCGTCTGCGGGCGCCCGAGGCTCCGCAGAAACACCCCGAGCAGCACCAGGACCAGACCGCGCCAGCACGCGTGCCACCACAATGACGCCTTCGAATCGCCCCGCGCCAGCCGCGCCGCCACCGAAAAGGGCAGCGCCACCCCGACCATAAAACTGAAGGCAGGCTGGATCAGGTCGTGCAGCACACAGCCGGTCCATTCGACGTGCTGGGTGTGCCGCGCCAGCCACTGCCAGACCGTGCTCGACGGAAAATGACGCGCCACTTCTCCGACCCGCAGCATTTCCGCCGCCATCAGAAACATCACAAAGCCGCGGAAAGCGTCCAGCGAGGCGAGCCGGCCCGCGCCCGGCGAAAAAGAACCTCCCGCCACGCCGGCGACGGCCGCCGGCGATGCAGCGGGCGCAGGAGTGAGCATCGACGCGCCCGCCTCCGGCCGCTCCGCGGAGCGCCCCGGCATCGGATCAGGAGAAGGAATGGGTCCTGCAGGCGCATTCATCCCGGCAGGCTGCCAAAGTCGGCCGTCAAGGGAAAGAGGAATTCGAGCAATGCCCATGGTATCTTCCCCACGCGCCGGCGTCATCAGGTGGGGCGGAGCCCTCCGGGCATTGGAGGTGGGGCGGGCCCGGGACCGCCGCAGTCCCCTGCGGCTCGACGCCACCGCCCCTGCGTCAACGAAGAGCCGCCTGTCGAGTGGGCATGGGTCTGGGGACAACCGCGCGG
>JALRGF010000182.1 GCA_023253495.1 Verrucomicrobiales bacterium | reverse complement strand
CTGTCGGTGGTCGGCGGACTGGTCCAGTTCGGGGCGTCCGGCCTCGTCCTCGGCCCCGCCATCCTCGCGGCCACCACGGTCCTCCTGGAAATCTGGGCCGGGCGCATTCCCGGTACCAGTGCCGCACACAGCCCGCCGGACTAGCGCGGGTGCGCCGCGGGGCCGGCATCGAGGAAGTCCGGCGCCCGGCGGCGGCGCCACGCGCGGCAGCGGGCGAGCCGGGCGAGCCGCCAGGCGCCCTGGCGGGCGAAGGCACCGGCGAGGGACGGGCGGCGCGCGATCAGCCCCGGATCCACGGTCATCAGGCCGCGGGCGGCGAAATGGCGGATCAACTCCGCAACGGTTGTTTCCTGAGCGAAGAGGCGCGCCGCGCGTTCCCGGCCGGCCTCGCCCATGCGGCGAGCGAGCGCGGGGTCAGCGAGCAGGGTGGCGAGGGCGTCGGCCAGCGCCTCGATGTCGTGCTCCGCCACAAGCAGGCCGGTGACTCCCGGCTCGATCATTTCCGGCACGCCGGCCAGCCGGGTCGAGACACACGGGACCCGCGCGGCCATCGCCTCCATGATGACAGTCGGCAGGTTGTCCATGCCGCCGTCGCGTTCCGTGGCGCAGGCGAGCGCGAACACCCGGGTGTGCGCGAGGTGCCGCACGATTTCCTCCTGCGGGGTGGCGCCGAGCAGCCGTACCACCCCCTCCAGCCGGTGTGCCGCGATGCGGGCGCGCAGTTCCTCCTCCAGCGGCCCGTCGCCGGCAATGTCGCACCGGAACGGGATCCCGCGGGCCCGGAGACGGGCGCACGCGTCGATCAGGTCAGGATATCCCTTTTTTTCAATGAGGCGTCCGACGCTGAGAATGAGGGGTGGTGCGGAGGAGGAGGCGTCCGGAGAGGCGTCCGGAGGGGCGGTTTCGAGGGAGGTGAAACGCGCCAGGCCCAGTCCGTTGTAGACTCGTTTGATTTTGCCGGCGGCCGCCGGAAACCGCCTCCTCAGGTCACCGGCGGTGAAGTCACTGACGGTCACCACCAGCGAGGCGTCCGCCATCAGGCGGGCCAGATTCACGTCCAGGCCGGTTTCCGCACACAGGATGTCGTTGGCATGGCCGGTGAAGGAAAACGTGCAGTCATAAGCATGCCGCAGCCACCACCCGACGCGCGCGCCGATGCCGGCGAAATGCGAATGGACGTGACGCACGCCGGCCTCCTGCAGCTGGCGCCCGATGTAGGCGGCCTCGTAGACGCGCATCTTGTCGGGCCGTTCGCCCCAGTGGCGCAGGCTGAGCACGATTTCCTGCGGCAGGCGCCCGGCTTTTTTTTCGTGCCGGACCCAGTCGACCAGTTCCTTTTCCGCAGGCAGGAAGTGCACGCGCTGGTACAGGTCGTCGGGAAAATGCCGCGGCCGCTCCCCGCGGGTGTCGCGGACTGAGAAGAGCAGCGGCCGCACCCCCTGGCGTTCGAGCTCAAGGACCTCGCGGGCGCAGAACGTCTGGGTGAAGCTCGGGAAGCGTTCGAAAACGTAGGCGAGGTGGGGGCGCACGGACGGACGGAAAAAAGAGAACCAGCGGCACCGACGGCTTGCGGGGCGCGGGGAGCGCCGCGCCGGCGGGGTCACATTTCGAGAAAATTTTTCAGCAGTGTTCTGCCGTGGTGGGTGAGGATCGATTCCGGATGGAACTGCACGCCGTGGACCGGGAAGGTGCGGTGGCGCAGGCCCATGATTTCCCCCTCCTCGGTTTCGGCGCTGATTTCCAGGCAGTCCGGCAGTGATTCGCGCTTGACGATCAGGGAGTGGTAGCGCGTTGCCTCAAACGGATCGGGCAAGCCGGCGAACACCCCGCGTCCGTCATGGTGCATCAGCGACGTCTTGCCATGCATCAGCCGCGCGGCGCGCACCACCTCGCCACCATACACCTCGCCGATGGCCTGGTGCCCGAGGCAGACGCCAAGGGTCGGCATCAGCGGACCGAATTCGCGGATCGCGTCACAACTGATCCCGGCCTCCCTCGGATAACACGGCCCGGGGGAAATGCAGAGCCGCGACGGACCCAGAGCCCGGATCGCGTCGACCGTGATCTGGTCGTTGCGGAAAATCCTCATCTCCGCACCCAGCTCCCCGAAATACTGGACGAGATTGTAGGTGAAGGAGTCATAGTTGTCGATGATCAGAAGCATCCCGGAGCAACCAACACGGGAATCACGCAGCGCCAAGTCCCGTAAACAAAATTCCGCCGCCCTCGCTGCAGGGAGAGCGGGCCGGACCGTCGCGGGCGTCAGGCCGGACCGGCGAGCCGACGCCCGGGATTCCGGGGTGGCCGTGGCCGGAGCGGGATGCCGGGCAGGCCGGAGGGAGAGTCCCCAAAACGGGGGTGCGGCGGCCGGGCCCGCGTGGCCCCGGTGAATTTGTGCTGGCGCGATGCGTCCAACCGGGTCGTAATCACCCTATCCTGACATGACTTCACTCTTCCATCCTGCCATCACCCGTCTCTGGCTCGCCCTGCTGGCAGCCGCGGGCGTTTCATCCTGTACGGTCTACGAGGGAGGAGGGTACTACGGCGGTGGCTACTATGGCGGCGGG
>JALRGF010000366.1 GCA_023253495.1 Verrucomicrobiales bacterium | reverse complement strand
TTTCGGTAATCCAAAGAGAACCAGTAACAGCGCGATCACAATGACCGACGTTGAGATCCACGAGGTGATGTGACTTGCATTAAGGAATGCTTGGTAGGCACCCGAGCGAAGTACTTCAACCGTGTCAGCTGGAAGTGTTTGCGCGGCTTGATCAATCACACTGACCGATCCAATAATTGATTGGGAAGCGATCTCTTTGGCTTGCTCGGGAATCTGGGTTGGCAGGTCGGCCAAATAAGGATCAACATTGCTGGCATAACGAGTCGCCAAGATCGTGCCGATAATCGCGACACCTAGTGCGCCACCGACCTGACGAACCGTGTTCTGAACGGCCGAGCCCGCACCCACGCGCGCCAAGGGCAGCACGTTCTGCATCACCGTTGAGGCGGGCGCGGCGGTCGAGGTCACTCTGGTCGGCTCGGATCTGGACGACGTGAGGGAGCTCCGGTTCTCGCACCCGGGTCTGAGCGCCAGCCACGTGGAAGGCGGACGATTCAAAGTGGCGGCGGCCGCCGCGGTCCCGCCCGGGCGGCACGAGGTGCGGGCGGCCGGCCGCTACGGGGTGTCCACGGGTGCGGTTTTTGTGGTTGGCTCGCTGCCCGAGGTCATGGAGCCTTCCGGGAACCATGCGCGGGAGTCGGCGGCGGCCGTGCCCTTTCCGGTCACGGTCAATGGCGTGGCCGATGCGGATGCCTCCGATTATTTCAGAGTGACCGCGGTCCGCGGCCGTCCGGTGCATCTTGATTGTGCCGCCCAGCGAATCGACTCGCCGCTCAATGCCGTGATCAGCGTGCGGGATCCGTCCGGGGTGGAAATCCACCGCGCCTCGCGCACGCTGGACCGCGATCCGGTTTCAGTCTTCGTGCCATCGGCGGATGGCGAGCACACCATCGAAGTGCATGATGCCACCTGGCGCGGTGGTCCTGCTTTTGCGTACCGCCTGACGCTCGCCACCGAGCCGCTGCCGCTGGTGCTGCCGACCCCGGTGCCGCTGGCCGGGGCCTTTCTGCCGGCGGTGCTGCCGGTCGCGGTGGCTGAATCGGAACCCAACGACACCGCGGCCGGCGCCCGGACGCTGGCCGTGCCCGGCGAGGTCAGCGGCACCCTCGACCGCGACTGGTTTTCGTTCACCAGCGAGACAGCGCGGCCGCTGGTCGTGGAGGTGGCCAGCCACCGCCTCGGGGTGCCTTCGGATCCGGTTCTGGTGGTGCACAAAGTGACGCGCGACGCCTCCGGGGCGGAGGTGATGGCGCTGGTGGCGGCATTGGACGACACGCCCGGGCCGCCGGGTGGCGAGCGGTTCCGGCTGGGGTCGCGCGACCCGGTCGGGCGCCTGAATGCCGAGGCGGGTGTGACGTACCGGCTCTTTCTTTCCGACCGCTTCAATACCGGCGGCCGCTACCGGCTGCTGGTGCGCGACCCGCAGCCGGATTTCCATGTGCTGGCCATGCCTGAAAGCCCGGCCACCGACGCCAAGGCCCTGATGCGGTGGACCTCGGTGTTGCGGCGTCAGTCGACCACCGCACTCAGCGTGGCCGTGCTCCGTCTCGACGGCCACGACGAGGCGGTCACGGTGAAAGCGGACCAGTTGCCGGCCGGTGTCAGCATGGCCGAGTGCCAGATTCCTCCGGGCCAGTCCGCCGGTCTGGTCGTGCTGCGTGCCGCGGCCGATGCTCCCGCGTGTTCCGGACCGCTCGCTCTTTCCGGGCACGCCGGGGCGCTGGTCCGTCCGGTCCGTGAGGTGGCCCCGCGCTGGACTGTTGCTGACGCCGGGACCGAGCGGGTCGACCTGCGGGTGGTCGAATTCGGCCCGATGCTGGGTGTGATCGAGGACGGCGGAGCGCCGCTGGAGGTGGAGGCCGCGGCGCCTGCGGTGATCGAGACGTCCCTGGGGGCCACGCTGCAGGTGCCGGTCAAATTTCTGCGGGCTTCCAGCCACAAGGGATTCAAAGGCGAATGGGAAGCGGGGCTTTCCGGGCTTCCCGGCCAGCGGTTGTGGCAGCCGGCCAAACCCGCCGCCGATGCCGCCGAGGCAACCCTCGCCGTCGCCCTGGTGAAAAAGGACGGCAATCAGTTTGTTCCCGGCACCTGGACCGTCTACGCGGCCACGCGCGGCACAGTGCAATGGCAACCGGACGAAAAAACCCCGGTGCGCGACGTGCGTGACGCCACCTATTCCGCGCCCATCCAGGTGCGGATCGAGCCGTCGCCGGTCGCCCTCACGGCTCCCGAAACCGCCGTGCTCGTGCGCGGCGGCATGGTCTCGGTGGCGGTCAGGCTTGACCGCCGCTTCGGTTTTGCCGAGGGGGCCGAGCTGACGTTGCGACTCCCGGACGGGTTGCAGGGAGTGACCGCTCCCTCGGTGGCGGTGGCCAAGGAGGCGGCTGACGCCGCGCTGGCCGTGGCCGCGGCGGCCGATGCCCCGTCCGGCCGGCATGCTGCCGTGCTCGAGGCGAAGTGCCAATGGAATGGCGAGGAGCTGATTTCCCGCCGCGACATCCTCATTGAAATCACGCCATGAAACTTCTGCTGATTCTGGCCACGGCCGCTACAGCGGCCGCCGCCGCGCTGCCGGTCGCCGACGTCCG
>JALRGF010000356.1 GCA_023253495.1 Verrucomicrobiales bacterium | reverse complement strand
CTCGGGCACATCAATCGTCGTCTTCACACGGCAATAAATACAGGAATAGGGGCTGGCTGCAAGCTGGAAGGCGACCTTGCAGGGTTATCCTTACCGCTTTCATAAAGTCAGACCCCGACCCACTCCCTCCCACCTCCTCCCCGGCCGGGCCACTTTACGGCTCTGCTTCGCTTCCTCCCTCCCCCTCACCTGCCCCCGCCCGATGCCACGCCTCCAGGGCGCGCCGCTGCGCCTTGGTCGGCCGCCCGGCCCCCGGCACAAATACCGGTGCCCCCATCCGCTGCTCGGCGCGGCGGACCCGCGCCTTCTCCACCTCGGCCAATGGCGTCAGCTCGGTCACATGCCCGGGGACCAGCTTCGCCCCGATCCGACGCGCCACCAGCCGCTCCGTCCGCACCCGCCGCACCAGAAATTCCTCGTGCACACACCATTCGTCCCCGGGACGCACGAGTGACGACGGCTTCACGACGGCCCCGTCCCCCCGCGTCACCCGGCCGAGCCGGCAGGCTTCCGCCGCCAGTGAACGCGTCTTGAACATCCGCACCGCCCACAGCCACACATCCAGACGCGCACGGGACGGCCCGCCGGAAAGTGCCGGAAGTGAGGTCGCTGGCCCCGGGGAATCAGTCATGCGTCATTCATGAACCGGAAACGCGTCCGACCCAAGACCCAATCGACGCCGGCCCGCGGAAAATCCGGGAGCCGGCCGCCGGATTTCATCGCGACATTGTGGCTCACCAGCTTGATTGTCGCCAAAATCGACTATTCTTCTGATTTGCCAATTTGTCCCGCCACCCATGAGTCAGCCCAACGATTCCTCCACCCCGTCTGATTTCGACCCGCTTCGCGAAGAGGCGGGGACCGATGCCGGAGCCGGCGACCCCTCATCCGCCGCGGCTTCCGATGCCGATCCGGTGGCCGCTTTGAAAGCCGAACTCACCCAGTGGAAAGACACCGCTCTGCGCGCCCGCGCCGACCTCGACAATTTCCGCAAACGCATGATCCAGGAAGCCTCCGAAACCCGGCGCTTTGCCAATGCCTCGCTCCTTGAGGAACTGCTGCCGGTGCTCGACAATTTCCAGTTCGGCCTGCAGGCGGCGGAAGCGGACGCCGGCGCCAAAAACCTGCTCGTCGGCCTGAACATGGTGTCCGGTCAGTTCCAGGCGTTCCTCCGGGACCAGGGCGTGGAGGAAATCCCGGCTGTCGGCTGCCCGTTCGACCCGAATGTCCATGAAGCCGTCGGCCAGCAGCCGAGCACCGAAGTCCCCGAAGGCGTCATCATTACGCAGATACGCCGCGGCTTCAAACTGCGTGACCGCCTGCTCCGCCCCGCCACCGTCATCGTCAGCACCGGCCGCCCGGCCGGAGAATGAGAGGCCCGCCCCCATCCATCCATCCATGACCACCAAACGTGATTTTTACGAGGTCCTCGGGGTCGAGCGCGGCGCCAGCAGCGACGACATCAAAAAGGCGTACCGCAAACTGGCGATGCAGTACCACCCGGACCGCAACCCGGGCGACAAGGCGGCCGAGGAGAAATTCAAGGAACTCGGCGAGGCATACGAAATCCTTTCCGATGATCAGAAGCGCGCCGCCTACGACCGCTACGGGCACGCCGCCTTCCAGCAAGGCGGCATGGGCGGCGGCGGATTCGGCGGGGGCGGCGGCGCCGTCGATCCCTTTGAAATCTTCCGCGAGGTCTTCGGCGGCGGCGGGGGTGGCGGCATCTTCGAGGAATTCTTCAACGGCGGCGGCCGCCGCAGCCGCGACGGCCGCCAGCGCGGGTCTGACCTGCGCTACGACCTCCAGATCACCCTGGAAGAAGCCGCCGGTGGCGTGGAAAAGGAACTGGAACTCGAAAAACTCGGAACCTGCGACGACTGCGCCGGCACCGGCTCCAAGGGCGGCGGCACCAAATCCTGCAGCACCTGCAAAGGACACGGCCAGGTCATTGCCAACCGCGGGTTTTTCCAGATTCAGCAGACGTGCCCGGAGTGCGGCGGCACCGGGCAGATCGTTTCCAACCCGTGCGGCCCGTGCCAGGGGCAGGGACGGCGCACCACCAAGTCGCGCATCAAACTGCGCATCCCCGCAGGCATCCAGCAGGGGTCGCGCCTGCGGTCCAGCGGCAATGGCGAGGCCGGCCTGCGCGGGGGCACGGCCGGCGACCTCTACGTCGTCATCCACCTCAAAGACCACGATGTCTTTGAACGGGATGAGGACGACCTCCACTGCACGGTACCCATCGGATTCGGCGTGGCCGCCCTCGGGGGCGAGGCGACCGTGCCGACGCTCGAAGGACGCGCCGCGGTCAAAATTCCCGCCGGCACCCAGAGCGGCACCATCTTCCGCCTCCGCGGCAAGGGCATGCCCGAACTCAATTCCTCGCGCCGCGGTGACCTGCTGGTGCGCACGCAGGTGGAGGTGCCGACCCGCCTGAACAGCGAGCAGCGCGAAAAACTCCGGGCCTTCGCCGACTCGCTCGGCGGCGAAAACACTCCGGAAAGCGAAGGGTTTTTCGAGCGTGCCAAGCGCTTCTTCAAGTGACCACCCTGCGCGAATTTGCCGAGCGCGTGCTCTTCGCCGAGCGGCTCGAGGACAAACTCGCGCCGCCCCCGCCGGGGCTGGCCGACCACTCCCGCGGCCGCCCGCTCGTCACCCCGCCCGCTCCCGGTCGCCCGGACGGCCTGCGCCTGGCCCCGGCCGGCGGTGACCGCGCCGACTTCCCCCGCGAGCCGCAGCTGGCCCGCGAACAGGCGCGGGGCCATCTGCTCCACTTCCTCGCCAATCACGAGCTGCTGGCCACCGAACTGATGGCTCTCGCCCTGCTCAAATTCCCCGAGGCCCCGGACGCCTTCCGCCGCGGCCTGCTCCACACCCTGGCCGAGGAACAACGGCACACCCAATGGTACCTCGACCGCATGGCCGCCTACGGCGTGAGCTTCGGCGAACTCCCGGTCAACGGGTTCTTCTGGAAGGCCGTCGCCGGCATGGCCACCCCGATGGATTACGTGACGCGGCTGCCGCTCACCTTCGAGCAGGCAAACCTCGACTTCTCCCTGCACTACCGCGATGTCTTCCGGCGCGCCGGCGACGAGGACGCCGCCATCCTTTTTCAGAATATCCACGACGACGAAATCTCGCACGTCGCCTACGGACTGAATTGGTTCCGCAAATGGAAGGAACCCGGTGAATCCGACTGGGACGGCTTCTCCCGGCGTCTCGATTTTCCGCTCTCGCCGGTCCGCGCCAAGGCGCGGCGGCTGCTCGACCACGACGGCCGGCGCCGCGCCGGTCTGGACCCCGTCTTCATCCGCGAACTCGACCTCTTCGGCGGCTCCCGCGGACGCACCCCGGTCGTCCATCTCTTCAACCCGCAGGCCGAAACCACCGTGGCCGGCACCACCCCCGACCGGCCGATCCGGCGCCTCGCCGAGGACCTCGATCTCCTGCCCGCCTTCCTCGGTCATGGCGAGGACGTCGTGCTCGTCCACCGCCGCCCGTCACCCGAGCACCTCGCCAGAATCCAGGCGCTCGGCATGGCGTGGCCGGAACTCGAGACGCTCGGCCCCGACGGTCAACTCGCCGCCGTCAGCCCGCTGCGCACCCGCAAACTCGGTGGCCTGCGCCCGTGGGCGTGGTCGCCCGATGCCGAATCCGTGCTCGGCCCGCTGCGCCCGGGAGTCGGTGGATCCGCCCCGACCGGAGCCTGGCACCCGGCCCAACAACCGCTTTTTTCCAAGGCCTGCGGCGCCGACATCCTCCGCGACCTCGGCGATCCGCTCGCCGGCCGCCCGGTCACTTCGCTCGCCGAATTGCGGGCCGCCCGGCACGACCTCGCCGCCGCCGGCCACCGCCACGGCGTCGTCAAACCCGCCTTCAGCAGCTCCGGCCGCGGCTTCCGCCGCACCGAACTCTGGAGCGATGCCGACGACGCCTGGGCCGAAACCACCCTCGCCACCCACGGCGCCCTCGTCGTCGAACCATGGCTTGAGCGCCTCGCCGACTTCTCCGTGCAGGCCGAGGTGCACCCCGACCGCAGCCTGCACCTCCGGGGCTTCACCCGCCTGCTCACCGACGCCCGCGGCCGTTTTCAGGCGGTCGAGGCGTCCGGCCGTTTCACCCGGTTGTTTCCGGCGGAGGTCGCCCGCTTTTTCGCCGGCGGCGGCCGCGGTTCCTGGCTGGAATCCTTTTACCGCGACCGTGTGTTCCCGCAGCTGGCTGCCCGCTTCGACGCCTGCGGGTTCCAAGGCGCCTTCGGCCTCGACGCCCTCGTCTTCCGCCAGGCTGACGGCTCGCCCGCGCTCCGCGCGGTCGTCGAACTGAATCCGCGCTTCACCATGGGCCGCGTCGCCCATGAGCTGCGCCGTCTTGCCGACTCCGCCGCCATCGTCCGGTTTTCCCTCGCCACCCGCCGCTCGGAACGCCACTGCCCCGCCCGCTCCCTGCCTGACCTCGCCGCCCGCCTCGAAGCGGGGCATCCCGTCGTCACCGCCACCCGGGGCGACGCCACCGTGATCACTTCCGGTACCGTTGTCCTCAACGACCCGCGGGCCGCCCAACGTTTCCTCGCCGTCCTCACCGTGCTCCCCGGAAACCGCCCGTCCCCGGACCCATCCGGCCGCTCAGAGGGCTCCGGCAGCGACCTCTAAATCACAAAACGGCGTCGGCACCTCCTGGGAGGCACACAGGACCTGCACATGCGAGGCGGCCCGCGCCGCCAACGCCTGCCGCAACACCGCCGTCGCCACCTCCGGACGGTTGCAGTCGCTGCTCAAATGCCCGAGCCAGAGCCGCCGCAGCCGCGGCGAAAGCACCTGCGTCACCAGCTCCGCCGCCTGGTCGTTGCTGAGATGCCCGTGACGGCCGGCAATCCGCTGCTTGGTCGCCCACGGCCGCCGGGTGTCGGCCGCCAGCAGGTTCGGGCAATAATTCGCCTCGACAAACAGCCCATCGAGGTCCCGCAGCCGCCCGATCACCCCCGCAGTCGCATGGCCGAGGTCGCTGATCACCCCAAGCCGCCGGCTGCCGGCCGCCCCTCCCCCGCGCTCAATGACAAACCCCATCGGGTCGACCGCATCATGAGGCACCGGAAAAGTCTCGATCCGCCACCCGGCCCAGTCAAAATAACTGCCGGTCTCCACCAGCTTCCACACCGCCGGCGCCCGCAGCGCACGCCGCACCATCTCGCTGGTGCGCGGGTTGGCAAAAACCGGCACCCCGGCCAGCGGTCCGCGCAACAGCACGTCCAGCCCGCGGACATGATCGCTGTGCTCATGCGTCAACAACACGCCGCGCACCGCCGAGGCCGCCAGCCCGACCTGCTCCAGACGGGCCAGCATCTGCCGCGCCGACAACCCGGCATCAATCAATAAAGCCCCCTCCGGCCCGGCCACCACCGCGCCATTGCCTCCGCTGCCACTGCCCAGAATCGAAAACCGCATCCCCGCTCCTTTAGCCATCATCCGCCGGGATCAACCGCGGAATCCCCCCCGCCCCCACAACCACATCAGACCACCCCAAGCCTTTCCGCTTCCCCAATCCCAAATCCTGCTACCATCACCCGTGCTCTGGTTCCGGCACCTCATCCCCTTTGCCGTGCTGGCGGCGGTCGCCGTCGGCGCCGCCGCCGCCTACCAGACAGGCCAGCGGCACCTCGACTCCTGGCTGCGCATCAAACTCACCGAGGCGCTCGCCAAAGAAAATCTGCGCGCTGACATCGGCCGCATGTCGCTCGACCCGCTGCGGGGACTGGTCGCCCGCGACTGCCGCCTCTACGGCGGCCCGGATCGCTCGTTGCTGCTCGCCACCTTCGACCGCCTGCGGGTCGAGGGCGACGTCTCCCGCCTGCTGCAGCGCCAGCAGTTCATCAGCAGCCTGGAACTGACCGATGCGGCCCTGGCCGTGCCCCTTGACCCCGAAAACCCGCAGACCGGATGGCTCACGCTCAGCGGACTGAGCGCGCGCCTGCTCGCCTCCGGCGACCGCTTCGAGGTCCGTCAGGCCCGCGGCACGCTCGAAGGCATCCCGGTCACCGTGGAAGGCACGCTGCTCAAGCCCTCCCGCCTCGCCCGCCCCCGCAAGCGCCCTCCGGGGGAGAAACGCGAGGCCCTCGACCTCCTGCGCGACCGCCGCCAATGGATCGACGCCCTGCGTGCCCAGATCCGGCAGCTAGACTGGCAGGGGGCGGCGCGCCCGCCGCGGCTGGAACTGCGCCTCCATGGCGACCTCGACCGGCCCGCCGAACTGCAGCTGTGGGCGCGTCTGCGCGGCGCTGACTTCCGCTATCGCGATTACGCGGTCAGGGAGATCGACGTGATCGCCGAATGGTCGCGCGGCGAGACGCGGGTGCGCGAAATCCTCCTGCGCGACACCACCGGGGTCCTCACCGGCAGCGCCCGCCTCGGACCCGGCCGCTCCGGCCTCAGTTTCAGCTTCCGCTCGTCCGCCAACCTGCCCGCTCTCGCCGGCGCGGTCCATGACCTGCCGGCCTTGCGCGAGTTCGTCCTTTATGAACCGGACGCTCTCTCCATCACCGGAGAGGGATCGTGGCGGCCGGCGGCAGCGGATGGCTCCTCACCCCAGTCCTTCCGCATGCTCGGCCGCCTCGCCAGCGGGCGTTTCGCCACCCGGGGGGTGGTCTTCGACTCCCTCGATGCCTCCTTTTTCCTCGAGAACGGAGATTTTTACCTGCGGGACCTGCGGCTGGCCCACGAGACCGGCTCGCTTGACGGCGAGGTCATGCGCCGCCTCGGCCAATGGCGCTACCGGACCCAGATGCGCCTCAACCCCCGCGCCCTCCAGCCGTTCGTGACCAGTTCCGCCGTCCACCGGTTCATGGACCGGCTCGACTTCCAGGACCACTCGACCATGGAACTGGAAGCCCGCGGCTCCGGCCGCCCCGACACGCCCCCCAGCTGGCACCACCACGCCACCGTCGAAGCCCGCCAGTTCCGATATCAGGGAGAAGTCGTCCACCGCCTGCAGGCAACCGTCAACCGCACCGACGGCACCACCGTGGCCGAGGGCGTCCGCCTCGTCCGCCCGGAAGGAGAAATCACCGCCACCCGCCTCACCGTCGAGGACGCCTCCCGCACTCTGCTCATCGAGGACCTGCGCTCCGGCGTCTATCCGCTGCCGGTCGTGCAATCCATCAACCCGCGCATCGCCGCCTTTGTGCGCCCGTACCAGTTCGCCCGACCTCCCGCCATCCGCATGGCCGGCCGCGTCGGCCTCAAACGCGCGGAACCTAATGATTTCACCCTCGACGTGGTCGCTGACGGCGAGGTGACCGCCACCCTGCCCGATCAAACCGTACTCCCGCTCGCCTCCCCGCGCGGCCAGATCGCCAGCAAAGGGCCCAGCCTGTCCCTCGACCTCACCGGCCAGGTCCGCAGTGGCGCCTCATGGCGGGACACCACGCTCGACTCCGCCGCCGCCGCCCGCTTCCTCGGGTCGTTCCCGCTCATCCGCACCACCCCGCGCTCGGAATCCTGGCAGTTCTTCCTCACCGGCCCGATCCGCGCCCGCCAGAAAGTCGGCACCACCACCCTGCCCGTCGAAGTGACCAAGGCCACCGTCGACTTCCGCCACCGCCGCGGCGACCTGCCCGGGGCCACCGTCCAGGTGGAAGCCGACGGCCGGCTGCCGGCCGCCCTGCGCTTCCACCAGCTCGCCCTGCGCGACCCGGCCACCGCGCGTTTCCAGGGGATTTTCGAGGCGGAAAAACGCCCCGCCGGCAGCGACCGCACCCGCTGGTCACTCGCCACCGAATCCGCCGGTCGCGTCGACTGGCAGATCGGCGGCCAATCGCTGCCCCTCGAAAAACTCCGGTTTCAGGCCGACTTCCGGCGCAACCGTCTCGACATCCCCCGGGCCACCGCCACCCTCTTCGGCGGTTCGGTCACCGGAACCGGCGAGATCGACCGCCTCTCGTCCACCCGTGATTTTATCGCCGCCGTTCAGGCCGACAACGTGAGCTTCGGCCCGCTGGCCCGCCTCTACTCGCCCGACAGCGCCACCGAAGGCCAGCTCGCCGGTGGCTTCCGCGTGGCCGGTCGCGGTCAGCCCGCCACCGATCGGCCCGGCATCACACCATCCGCCAACCTGCGCGGCTCCGGACAAATGACCATCCGCGACGGCGACATCTTCGCCCTGCCGCTCCTCGGGCCGCTCTCCCCGCTGCTCTCGGCCGTGCTGCCGGGCACCCGATCCGGATACAGCAAGGCCCGCCAGGCCGTCGCCTCATTCTCCCTCGAAAACGGCGTACTCACCACCAACGACTTCGAAGCGCTCACCGGCGCCTTCGTCATCAAGGGTGGCGGCAACGTCAACCTCGACACCCGCCGCGTCAGCCTCGCCGCCCGCATCAACACCCGCGGCCCGACCGGCGTGCTGCTCTATCCGGTCAGCCGCCTGCTCGAATACGAAGCCGACGGACCCACCGCC
>JALRGF010000685.1 GCA_023253495.1 Verrucomicrobiales bacterium | reverse complement strand
GATCAGCGCGTTCATCAAAAGCATCCGCGGCAGTGATCCCGACGCAGCCCTTTACTGGCTGGCCAAAATGCTCCATGCCGGCGAGGACATCCGCTTCATTGCGCGACGCCTGGTCATCGCGGCCAGCGAGGACATCGGTCTGGCCGATTCCCAGGCCCTGGTCGTGGCCGTGGCCGCCCAGCAGGCAGTCGACTTCGTCGGCATGCCCGAAGGCCGCATCCCGCTGGCCCACGCCACCGTCTACCTCGCCACCGCCCCCAAAAGCAACCGCGCCTACGCCGCCCTCGGCGCCGCCCTCCAGGACGTGGCCGCCGGCCGCACCCTGCCCGTGCCCGCCCACCTCAAGGATCCACGCGTCCCGGGCCACGCCGCCGGCTACCGCTACAGCCACGACTACGACGGCAGCTACATCCCCCAAGCCTACCTCCCCGAGGGTCGACGCTACTACGAACCCACCGCCAACGGTCAGGAAAAACGCATCCAGGAACGCCTCGAATACTGGCGCGCCCGCTTCGAGGCGGAGGCCGTACGCCCGCCCTCAGCCGACGCCACCGCGACGTCCTGACCCCGGCATCGCGAGCACCCGCGGGGCGCCCGCGGCACACCGTACCACGACACGCCGGGAAATTCAGCGCTTCAGAAACGCCGCCGCCTTGTCAATCTGCGGAGCCGCCGGATTGTTCGACGACGCCATCACGTCCGCCACCGTGCCGGCCAGATTGTCGCGCAGCTCCTGCACCAGCTGCTGCCCCTTCGGCGTGATCTGCACCATCACCTTCCGACGGTCCTCGGCCGCATGCACCCGCTGCACGTACCCCAGCCGCTCCAGACGATCCACCAGTCCGGTCGCCGCCGCCGTGCTGTGCCCCATCTTCCGCGAAATATCCGTCATCGTCAGCCGCGGCTCACTGGCCAGATACCCGAGCAGAAAAAACTGTGCGTACGACACATTCCCTCGGTTCAACTCCCGCGAGAGGTCGAGCAGAAACGAACGCTGTGTAAACATGATAAAGTCGGCCACATCTCCGGCCACTTTCTTCATCGGGGGTTTGGGATCTTCAGCTGTTTTCATGAGTGTGGTATGAGGAACGGATGGGAGAGAGAGTAAAAATTATGGACTGACTAAGAGAAATCCCAGGAGAGTTCAAGGGTAAAAATCATTAAATTTATGGAAATAATTGAATTTTTCGACCAAGTCGACCGAAATCACTAAAATTCAATCCGTTCGTCAACAATGTGTCTCAAATCTTAAAAAAGTGCAACTCTGAAATGAACCGATGACTAAAGTGATTGCAGGGTGGGGGAGGCGGGGGATGGTGGAAGGCGATGAGACGGGGATTTTTGTTGCGACTGGGGCTGGTGGTGGTGGTCGGCCTGGCCGGCTGTCAAGCGCCGGTGGGGCCGGAGGTGGCGGCGCGGAACGAGGTGATCCGCGGGGAGCCGGCGGGGGATTATTGGATCGGGCGGCGGGTGGCGGTGGAGCGGACGCGATTCTGGGGGTATGTGCGGCGGCCGCGGCAGCCGTGGGCGCAGGCGCAGCTGGTGGTGCTCAATGAGCGGGAGCGGCTGGCGCCGGACCGGTTGCCGGAGACGCCCGGGGGCGGGGGAAGGGCGTTTCAGTACGACCATAACCGCGAGTACCGGATGCGCGGTTACCTGTCCGGAAGGCAGGTGTATGATCCGAACAGCGACAAGATCCTTCCGGAATTCGTGTTGCAGGACATTGAGGAGGTCCATGCGCGGCCCGGGTGGCTGTTTCATCCGCGGGAGAAGCGGGATGTTTTCGGGGTGCCGCAGCCGCCGCGCTGAGCGGGGGGCGGGGGCCCGGAAGCGGGGAGGCGGAGAGGCAGGTCGGCGAGTCCGATGGGGGGGGCGGGCCGTATATCTTCGACCTTGGCGCCTGAGCGCCTGCCCCGCCGCGTGGCGCTTCCTTGATCTGCCGGCCATGTCTGATTCCCCGACGCCTGTTTCCGGATCGAAAACCCGTCTCCCGACCCGCCGCCGCGCCCTGCGCTGGCTGTTCGGCGGGAGCGCGATGGTGGGAGCGGGGTCTTGGGCGAAGGACGACTGGTTGACGGCCGGCCCGGGGTGGCGCGGTCCGGTCAGCGATCATTTTGACGGCCGGGTATTTTTCAATCCCGGCCTGCCACGGGGGGACAAGTCGTGGATTGACCTGTGGCGGTGGCGCTTGAGTGGCGGGCGGGAGCGGTGGCCGGAACAGGCGGCGGACAGCGGCCGGCTCCCGGTCGCCGGCACCCCGCCGGCACCCGGGCGCGACGGCGCGGTGACGGCGACGCTGGTTGGTCACGCCACCTTTCTGCTGCGCTGGCGCGGACTGACCGTGCTGACCGATCCGGTGTGGTCGGACCGGTGCAGCCCGGTCACCTGGGCCGGCCCGAAGCGGGCGCGCCCGCCGGCGGTGGCGTGGCCCGACCTGCCGCCGGTGGATCTGGTGCTGCTCAGCCACAACCACTATGACCATCTTGATCTGGCCACTTTGCAGAGGCTGGAAGCGCACAGCCGGCCGCTGATTCTGACCGGGCTGGGCAATCGCGCGTTTCTGGCCGGGCACGGGCTGAACCGGGTGGTGGAACTCGACTGGTGGCAGTCGCATGCGGCCAGCGGCGCGCAGGTGACATTTGCGCCGGCGGTTCATTGGTCGAACCGCGGCGGCAACAGCCGCAATGCCACCTTGTGGGGCGCGTTTCTGATCGAGGTGGCGGGCACGCGCGTGTATTTCGGCGGCGACACCGGATACGGGCCGCATTTTGCGGAAACCCGGCGCCGCCTGGGGGCGCCGGATCTGGCGCTGCTGCCGATCGGCGCCTACGAGCCCCGGTGGTTCATGAAAACGATGCACATGAACCCCGCGGAAGCCGTGCAGGCGCACCACGATCTGGGCGCGCGCCGCAGCCTCGGTTTCCACTTCGGCACCTGGCAGCTCACTGACGAGGGCATTGACGCCCCGGTACTGGCCCTGGCCGAGGCCCGGGCCGCCGCCGGCCTGACGGAGGACGTCTTCCGGGCGCCCGGGTTCGGGGAGAGGATTGAGGCTTTCGCCTGAGCCGGCCCCCGGCGGTCACATCCAGCGGATGAGGCGCAGTTCGTGAGCCTGGGTGAGGTCGTCGTGATGCGGGATGACGCGCAGGGCGAGGGCGAACTCGCCGCTGTCATGCACGGTTACCGTGCCCTCAAAGTGATGAACGCCGTGATGCCCGCCCGGCGCCGCGGTGAGCGGGATCATGGTGTAGCGGCTGATGTCGTCGCCCTCGCCCTGGCCGAGACAGGCCTGGACGCGGACGTGCTCGGGCCTGATTTCGCCGAGGTGGACGCGTGCCTGCACGCGCACCGGGGTGCCGACCGGAATGTTGGTGAGGTCGCCGCCCTCGAGATGGGCATCCTCGATGCGGATGTCCGGCCAGCGGCGGCGCATGTCCTCTTTCCAGTCGCGCAGGGCGCGGGCCGGCAGGCAGGCGTTGGAGGCGAGGCGGCGGGCGGCGGCGGCGGCCGGTTCGTAGAGCCGGGTGGTGTATTCCTCAACCATGCGGTGGGTGTTGAAACGCGGGGTGACCGTGCGCATCGAGTCGCGCATCAGCTGGAGCCACGCCAGCGGCAGCCGCCCGTCAGGGCGCGCGTAGAAGAGCGGAGTGACTTGGTTTTCAAGGATCGAGTAGAGGCTTTCGGCGTCGACCTCATTCTGGAATTCCATGCTGCCATCGGTGATTTCCTCGCCGATGGCCCAGCCGTTCCGTCCGTTCCAGGCCTCGTCCCACCAGCCGTCGAGCACGGAGAGGTTCAGGCCGCCATTGGGCGGCGGTTTCATGCCGGAGGTGCCGCTGGCCTCGAGCGGGCGCATCGGGTTGTTGAGCCAGAGGTCGACCCCCTGGTAGAGGCGGCGGCCGATGCAGGCGTCATAGTCCTCGATGAAGACGACGCGGTGGCGCAGGTCTTCGCGTTCGGAGAATTCGACGACCTGGCGGATGAATTCCTGCCCCAGTCCGTCGGCCGGGTGGGCTTTGCCGGCGAAGAGGAACTGGACCGGCCGTTCGGGGTGGTTGAGCAGCGCCTTGAGACGCTCCGGCTGGGAAAAGAGGAGCAGGGCGCGCTTGTAGGTGGCGAAGCGCCGGGCGAACCCGATGGTGAGGATTTCCGGATCGAGCAGGCGGTTGACGGCGCGCAGGCGCTCGGGCGGTTCGGCGTTGCGTTCGCGCTGGCGGCGCAGGCGCACGCGGACGAATTCCACCAGCCGTTTTTTCAGCCCCTGGTGGGTTTCCCAGAGTTCCTGATCGGGAATGTCAATGACGCGGCGCCAGTAATCGACGTCGTTGAGGTGGCGGTCCCAGTCGGGGCCGAGGTATCTGGTGTAGAGGTCGGCGATTTCCGGGGCCAGCCAGGTGCGGGTGTGGATGCCGTTGGTGATGCTGGTGATGGGCACTTCATCCTCGGGCACCCCGTCCCAGACGTTTTTCCACATGCCGCGGCTGACCCGGCCGTGGATCTTGCTGACGCCGTTGGCGTGGCGGCTGGTGCGCAACGCCAGAATGGTCATGGAGAATTCCGACGGATTGACATCGCTCATCGGCTGGCCGTACGACATGAGCCGGTCGAACCCGATGCCGAGGTCATCGGCGAACGCGCTGAAGTATTTGCGCATCAGGTCGACGTGAAAGACTTCGTTGCCGGCGGGGACCGGGGTGTGGGTGGTGAAGACCGTGGAGGCGGCGACCACCTGGAGGGCGGAGCTGAATTCGAGCCCCTGTTTTTCGACGCGCTGGCGGATGCGTTCGAGGGCGAGGAAGGCGGAATGGCCTTCGTTCATGTGCCAGACCGACGGCTCAAGGCCGAGCGCATTCATGGTGCGTTTGCCGCCGATGCCGAGCACGATTTCCTGGCGGATCCGCATTTCCTTGTCGCCGCCGTAGAGCTGCGCAGTGATGGCGCGGTCCTCGGGGCGGTTTTCCGGCAGGTCGGTGTCGAGCAGGTAGAGGCTGACGCGGCCGATGCGCATTTCCCAGACCTTCACCGCCACCGGGCCGTCGGGCAGGCTGAGGGTGAACACGATCGGGGAGCCGTCGCGCATGGCTTCATGCACCGGGACCTGGCGGAAATTCTGGTTCAGATCGATGGCTTCCTGGCGGCCGTCGCGGGTGATCTGTTGTTTGAAATAGCCGTGGCGGTAGAGAAGCGAGACGCCGACGAACGGGAGCCCGAGGTCGCTGGCTGCCTTGGTGTGGTCGCCGGAGAGAATGCCGAGGCCGCCGGAATAGATCGGGATGCTTTCGTGGAAGCCGAACTCGGCCGACAGGTAGCAGACCGGGTTCTGGGCTGAAAACGGGACCGGGCGGACGGCCGCCCAGGTGTCGGTGGCGGTCAGGTACGCCTTGAATTCCGCGTGTACCGCGGCAAGAGCGTGGAGAAAATCATCGTCGCGGGCGACCTGTTCGAGGCGGGACTGATTCGCCTGTTGCAGGAGTTTGAGCGGGCTGTGGTTCACTTTTTCCCAGAGGACCGGATCGATGAACCAGAAGAGCCAGCGGGCCTTGGCGTTCCATGCCCACCAGAGGTTGAAGGCGAGTTCCCGCAGCGGTTCGAGGGTGACGGGCAGGGAGGGAGTGGCGTTGAATCGGAGATGGTACGGCATCAGGGCAGGCGTTGAAATAAAGTTATGAAGCAGGTTCCGGGCCATGGGCCGGGTGATGACGACGGGAGCCGGCGCGGCCACCCGGCCCCCGAGGAGCAGCCGGCCGGGGTGGCGGCACCTGATGGCCGGGAGGTGGCGGGCAGACGGAAGCGGTCGCGTCGGAGCGCGGGACGGCGGG
>JALRGF010000681.1 GCA_023253495.1 Verrucomicrobiales bacterium | reverse complement strand
TGTGCTCTTCCGATCTCCTGCCCACCCCCACCGGCCTCGCCACCCAGGGCAACGCCGATACCAACGCCGTCATCGCCGAGGAAATCAACCTCGACAGCCACCTCTCAAAGATCAGCACCACCGAACCCAACGTGCTCGCCGTCTACGCCCTCAATGACAAGGTGGACAGCTCCGACATGCTCATCTGGCCGGTCCTCCAGATCGGCAAACCCGGCGGCCCGCCCCCGGTCTCGCTCAATACCATCACCCCGGCCATCGAAGACCCGCCCGCCGACTTCACCACCGAAAGCTACACCACCGTCGACAGCCGGCTCTCCGGCCCCAATGGCACCAACCTCATCCCCGAAGGCACCCAGTCGATCCGCATCCGCATCACCGGCACCCTGACCGCCCCGCTCGTCGACAAGGCGTTCTACCTCGACGACGTCATGGTCCACGGCACTCCCGCCATCCCCGACTCCTTCGACAACTTCATGGGCATCAAAGCCCCCACCGCCACACCGGAAGACCGCTCCGGCGCGGGCGACGTCGACGGCGATTCCATCGCCAATATCCACGAGTACGCCTTCGGTACCGACCCGACCGTCCCCAGCCTGCTCACCGACGTCAACGGCGAACTCAAACCCATCGATCCCGAGGTCTTCACCGACACCAGCGGCTACGCGTACATCCGCTTCCGCCTCGCCGGCGGCAACGTCACCGGCAACCCGGGCACCGGCTACCAGATCCTCGACCTCAACGTCCGCCCGCAGATCTCCTTCGGGGACTTCGGCGACAACGGCTGGAAGGACGAGGTCAACTCCATCGCCTACTTCCGCCAGGAAGGTCCCTTCGTCGAAAACAACGACGGCACCGTCACCATCACCTGCCGTACCCTCGAACGCGAGGCCCGCACCAACAAAACGCTCTACCTGCGCCTCCGCGTCGGCGTGCGCTACCCGTCTTACCTCAGCGGGGTCGACACCCCTTGCTACAAACCGTAAAGTCAGTCGCGGAAATTTCCCTGAGAAATTGACTGGCGCGATGGACGATGTATATGCATTGTAACCTCATGAAGCCCCTGATTCCCACCCCACGCCCCCGCTCTCACGGCTTCAGCCTGGTGGAGGTCACCGTCGCCATGGGCATCGTCGCCACCGTGCTCGTCGCCCTCCTCGCCCTCCTGCCGTACGGCATGGACAGTATCCGCGAAGCCAAATCCACCCAGGTCCAGGCCCGCATCGCCAACGAAATCATGAGCGAACTGCAGGTCGCCGACTGGGGCAGCGAACCAGCCTACAAAAAAATCGCCGATTACGACGGAGTGGTCCGCCGGTACGATTCAGAAGGCACCCTGCTCGAAGACAAGGCGGACAGCAACAAGGCGGATACCATCTACAAAGTGATGATCGAAATCCCGGTCCAGGAACGCGTCCGCCTCCGCGGCATGCCGACGGACAGCGGCCGCTACGTCCGGCGCGTCGTGGTCAAGGTCGCCTTCGCCCCGGGAGACAAACAGGTCGATTTCGACGCCGACAAATTCCCCCTCCCCTACCGCAGCTTCAGCTCCCAGATCGTCAAACTGGGACGCGATAAGATCCGCTGATCCCATCTGCTGCACCCATCTGCTGCACCCATCTGCTGAACCAGGCCGGTCCCGGTCCCTTGGCCCACCCACCCGCTCCGGATCACTCTGCCACGCCCGACGCCCCGATGAAAACCCGTTTCCCCACCCGGCTCCGCCCGGCCCGCCTCCGCGCCTTCAGCCTCATCGAGCTGATGGTCTCCGTCGCCGTGCTCTCGCTGCTCATGGTCCTCGTCTTCCAGATGCTCGACGAAACCCAGAAAACATGGAGCCGCGCCAAAGGCATGGTCTCCAGCTTCAAGGACGCCCGCGACGGCTTTGAAGCCATGAACCGGAACGTCTCCCAGGCAACTCTCAACACCTACATCGGGTACGACGTCAGCGGCACCTCCTCCATCCCCAAAAAATTCGCCCGTAAATCGGAACTCCACTTCGTCTGCGGACCATCGTCCAAATTGATCGAGTCCGCCGAAGGCCGCACCCGCCTCACCCACGCCATCTTCTTCCAGGCCCCGCTCGGCTACCAGACATTCCAGCGGACGCGCTCCACCACCAAAAAAGATGAGTTCGGCGAACTCGACAGCCTGCTCAACGGCTGGGGGTACTACGTGGAATATTCGTCCGACCGCAACGACCGCCCCCAGTTCCTCAATACCCTGGGCCCGCCCGTCGCCGAACGCTTCCGCTTCCGCCTCATGGAATTCCGCCAACCAGCCGAGGCCACCACCATCTACCAGTACAAACTGGAAGACAACCGCCCGACCCAGGACGAAAAAATCTGGGAATGGTTCCGCAGCCGCAAATTCGGCATCGAACACCCGGCCAACAACGACTCCCAAGGCGCCGTCGGAGACATCCGCACCACCCGCGCCCTCGCCGACAACATCATCGCCCTCATCATCTCCCCGCGCCTGGCCGAAAATGACATCGCCACCAGCGAGGACAATACCAGCGACTTCCGCTTCAAGGACGCCACCGACATCGCCCCGGATTACCTCTACGACTCCCGCCGCTTCCACTACGAAAACGATGACCGCGCGAAATACGCGCGTCACCAGGTCCCGCCGGTGCTCCGCGTCACCATGGTCGCCATCGACGAGGTCGACGCCGTCCGCTACGCCGCGCAAAACCCGGGCGACAGCCTGCCGAAGTACGCCCCGAGCGAGGACGATTGGTTCTCAGACGTGCGCAACTACGGACGTGACCTCGAAAAACTCGGAGAAGGCCTGAATGCCGTGGGCATCCGCTTCCGCGTCTTCACCAGCAACATCCGCATGCGCGAAGGCAACTTCCAGCGTCTGTGATCCCCACGCACCCGCTTCGTCCCATGATTTCCCCGCTCCTCGCTCCGCGGCTCACCCGCCCCCGCCGCGCCGCCCGGTCCGCCTTCACCCTGGTGGAACTGCTCGTCGTCATCGCCGTCATCGCCCTCATCGCCGGCCTCGCCGTGCCCGCCATCGAGCCGATGATGAAAGGATCAAAACTGACCACCGCCTCCGATAACGTGAAATTCAACATGGCCGCCTGGCGCCAGCAGGCGATCGCCGAAAACTCCCCGATCGAAATCCGCTTCCTCCGCTACGTCGACCCCACCGTCCCCGGCCAGCGCGAAGCTTACCGCGGCTATCAGGCCGGCCGCTTCCGTCAGAAAAGATCCGACGGCGGCGGCGGGGACTTCGTCTTCGACCCGATCGGCAACGTCCAGAAACTCCCGGACGGCATCGTCTTTTCCTCCCAGGAATTGATGTCCAGCCTGCTCACCAGCGAAAAAGTCCGCGAGGGAAGCCACGAATTCCTCGTCGAAGGCCAGGACCAACTGCCGTTCAAATCGTTCTCGTTCCGCCCGGACGGCTCCACCGAGCTCCCAAAACGCGCCGGCGACGCCTGGTTTGTCACCATCGTCCAGGAACGCGACGACGAAACCGCCAATACCAATCCGGACAATTTCGTCACGCTCCAGATCGACGCCTTCAACGGCTCGGTCCGCTCCTACACCCGCTGAGCGCACCGCCCGCAGACCACCCGGCCCCCCCGGGCACCCGGCGCCCGAAGCCCCCACCCCCGTATCTTATCAGACAGGTACAGTGTCGTGCCTCCTGACGGGCCGGCGGCGGTGACAGCTCTCACTCTCCTATCGGACAGGGAAACCATCCTGCCCCCGTCGCTTCACCCCATCGGGACAGGTACACTGTCGGCAAGACACCTCCCCCATCGGAGCAGGTACACCCTGGTGGACAGGTACTTTGGGACCCCCGTCGTAATGATGTTTTTTTTGAACATTTACTTCGCCGCGTCCGCGCCCTCTCGGACAGGTATACTGTCGGTGCCACGCCCTCTCGGACAGGTACTTTGGTGCGCCCCCCGTCGTCACGCCCTCTCGGACAGGTACACTGTCGGTGCCCCCTTGGCGGGTATTGTTATTTTGCACAGTTATTTTCTCACGCCCGCCTGGCCCCTGCGGCTTTGCGCTCCCTATCGGAGCGGTTCCTTGATCAGGCGCGAGCGTCCAGCCTCCCGTCGAGTGCGCGGCGGGCTGCCCGGGTCACGACTGCGGTGACCGCCACGGTGGCGGCCAGCCCG
Organism: Verrucomicrobiales bacterium; assembly: GCA_023253495.1. Taxonomy (GTDB): domain Bacteria; phylum Verrucomicrobiota; class Verrucomicrobiia; order Verrucomicrobiales; family V1-33; genus CAJBME01. The sequence goes on along the minus strand of JALRGF010000681.1, from coordinate 2,892 downwards.
AGCGCCAGTATCCCCCATTCCAGAGGGGAGCGGCCGTGCGGGCGTGCCGCCATGCCGACGAGCGATCCGAGGTACACATAGAGCACGGTGCCCGGAAGCATGCCGACAAGCGTGGCTGAAGCGTAGTCGCGCCAGCGGATCGCGGTCAGGCTCAGGGCGTAATTGAGCACGTTGAAGGGAAATACCGGGGAAAGGCGCAGCAAAGCGACGATTTTCCAGCCGTCGGCGGCCACCGCTGCCTCGACGGCGGCGAAGCGCGGGTGGCGGGCGACCAGGCGCGCCACCCAGGCGCGGGCCGCGAACCGTCCGATCCCGAACGCGAGGTTGGCTCCGAGGTTGGAACCGACGATGACGTAGAGCAGCCCCTCCAGCGGTCCCCATTTCGCTCCGGCCGCCAGGGTGAGCACGGTGCCCGGAATCATGGCCGCCGACGCCACTGCATAGACCAGAGCAAAAACCGGTGCCGCCCAGGGCCCGAGCGCCTCGATCCACGCCCAGACCTCCCGGCCGTCGGCCCGGCTCACGCCCCAGGCCACCAAGGCGATCAGCGACCCGACCAGCACCGGGCGACGCCAACGGACCGGCGGCGGTGACAGCGGTGAGGATGGATTCATGATCGGAAAAATCAGGAGACTGCCGTGCCACTGTCACCCGGTCCGCGCACCGGCGATCAATTGTCTTCCTCCTCGCCCAGTTCGTGCAATTTCCGCTGCAGCGTGCGCCGGCTCAATCCGAGCAGCTTCGCGGCTTCCGTGCGGTTCCCCCGCGTCCGCCGCAGCGCCCGCCGGATGAATGCCAGCTCCATGCGGGCCAGATTCAGGTCGTCGCCGATCTCCGGTCCCGGACGCCCGCTCCCGGCGGCCCCGGTTCCGGCTTCCGGCGCCGTGGTCCGGGCGGTGGCGGGCGGCACCGGGCTCACGCCGCCACGCAGGGAATCGGGCAGATGACGCAGCGTGATCTTCGAGCCGTTGCACATGACCACGCCGCGCTCGAGCGCCGAACGCAACTCGCGCACATTGCCGGGCCACGGGTACTCGAGCACCGCCTGCATTGCCTCCGTCGACAGTTCGCGCACCGGCTTGCCATTCTCTTTCGCCAGTTCCTTGAGAAAATGCTGCACCAGCGGAATCAGGTCGTCGCGCCGCTCCCGCAACGGCGGCAGCGTGATCTGCACTACGTTGAGTCGGAAATACAGGTCCTCGCGGAATTTCCCGTCCGCCACCAGTTGGGCCAGATCCCGGTTGGTCGCCGCAATCACCCTCACATCGACCTTGATTGTCGTGTTGCCGCCGACCCGTTCGATCGACCGTTCTCCGAGCGCCCGCAGCAGCTTGACCTGCACCGTGGCATCAATCTCCCCCATTTCGTCGAGCACCAGCGTGCCACCGCTGGCCTGCTCAAACCGCCCGATCCGCCGCTCCATCGCCCCGGTGAACGCCCCTTTCTCGTGGCCGAACAATTCGCTCTCCAGCAGCTGCGGACTCAGCGCCGCGCAATGCACAATCACCAGCTTCTCCTTCGGTCGCCCGCTCAAATTGTGAATGGCATGCGCCACCAGTTCCTTGCCGGTGCCGCTCTCCCCCTGGATCAGGATGGTGGCCCGACTTGGTGCCACCTGCTCAATGGTTTCAAAAACCTGCTTCATCGGCTCCGACTGGCCGACCAGCCGGTCCAGTGAATACCGCTGCGACACCTGCCGCTTCAATGACGCGTTCTCCTGTTCCAGTCCCCGCGTCCGCAGCGCCCGCTTGATCAGGATTTCCAGCTCATCGATATTCAGCGGCTTGGTGACAAAGTGGTACGCCCCGCGCTTCATCGCCTCGACCGCATTGTCCACCGACCCGTACGCCGTCATCATGAGGCACACCGGCGGCCGCGGCATCTGCAGCGCGGCATCAATGACCTCCATGCCATCGTCCGCCCCCAGCCGCAGATCGGTCACCATGACGTCAATCTGATCGCTGCGCAGCACCTCGAGCGCCTCCGCCTTGTCCGCCGCCACATACACATCAAATTCATCCTCCAACGACATCCGCAAACCGTCGCGGGTGTGCTTCTCGTCATCGACGATCAGAATGGTGGCAGGCATGGGAAAACGGGACATCCGGCAGACCGCCCGGCCACGTCTCCGCAGGCACACCGGCTCCACCGCTGCGACAGAGTGGCGCGCCTCTTCACTCGCGCAACCACGTCCACACCGCCAGTGGATGCGGAGCATCATGAGGTGGAACAGGACCTCCGGGCGAGGTGGAGCGAGACCTACGGGCGAGGTGGCGGCGTGCACGTCTCAGGCCGGAAACTTCTCCGCCTCCTCAAACAGCGTGCCCCGCGGCTCTGCCGGTGTGACGCCATACCCCGGATGCGCTTGCGATTCGCACAAGTGTCGCATGTCCGTGGCGCCCGGGCTCACGGCTCCCGCCCCGGGGCACGCACATGAAAAGGCGGAGAACGGCCGGAACAGGAACGCGCCCGCCGCTCACGCGCCCGGAGGTCACGTCCCACCTCCAACGTCCCACCTCCAACGTCCCACCTCCGACGTCCGGTCCCACCATTGTGCCGCTTCCACTGCCAACGTCCGATCGGGCGGCCCCGGCCCGCTTGCGGGTGCGTGTGATGCGCCCATGATTATGGCGCACCTTAGGAACAATTCCTGATTGGCCACGGCGCCCGGCCGCGGCACGATACTTCCATGAATGAAGAAGCCCTCCGGGACGCCATTGCCCACCCGCGCAACCTCGGTGAAATGACCGATGCCGATGCCGTTGGCACCGTCGGCTCGCCGGATTGCGGTGACATGCTGCGGATGTGGATCAAGTTCACCGAAAAGGACGGCCGCAAGGTGATTGACCGCGCTTCGTTTCAAGCCTTCGGCTGCCAGACTGCAATCGCCGT
>JALRGF010000606.1 GCA_023253495.1 Verrucomicrobiales bacterium | reverse complement strand
AACCGGTCGGACGCGCGCGCACCATGATCCGGTGCGACGGACTCCCCCACGGTTGTTCGCTCTCCGGCTGCTCGCGCTGCTGATTCCGCTCGGGCTGCCGGATCGTGCCGCGGGTGCGGCCGGAGCGGTGAGCCACGTCATCCATATCAGCGTGGACGGGCTGCGCGGCGACCTGCTGCGCACGCTGGTCGAGACCCAGGCGACGTCGTTCCCGAATTTCCAGCGCCTTGTGGACGAAGGGGCCACCACGTTCAATGCCCGTTGCGACCATGGTTCCTCGGTGACGATTCCGAACCACATCTCGATGGTCACCGGGCTGCCGCTGCATGCCGCCGCCAGCTCACCCGCGTGGCAGCAGCACGGGTATTCGAACAACTACGCGCTGACCAACGACACCCTCCACGAGGACGGTATTCCGGTGCGCTACAAGCACAGCGTCTTCGACCGCGCCCATGACCGCGGGCGGAGTACCATGATGCTGGCCAGCAAACAGAAGTTCGACCTTTTCGAGCGCAGCTACAACGCCGCCAACGCGGCGCCGGACACCGAGGGTGAGGACAACGGGCGCGGCAAAATCGACTTCTCCCTGATCAAGGCTGCCGATTCGTCGACGCTGGTTTCCGTGCTCATTTCGCGGATGGATGCGGCCTTTCCGGCCTACACCTTCATGCACATTTTTGATCCGGATTCCGCCGGTCACGCCAGCAACTGGGGGTCGCTCAACTGGGTGCTGGCGGTGAAGCATTCCGATTCCCTCATCGGGCTGATTCTTTCGGCCCTCGATCTGCGTCCTGAGCTGAAAGCGGTGACCGCGCTGGTTGTCACCGCGGATCATGGGGGCGGGGTGCCGGCCCGCCTGCACGACAACGCCGCGGCGCTGGAGAACATCGTCATTCCGCTGATGATCCGCGGCCCGGGCGTGCCCGCCGGTGCCGATGCCTACAGCCTCTTCGCCAACCGCCATGACCCCGGTTCCTCCCGCCCGGAAAATGACGCGCCCCGCCCGCCGCTGCGCAACGGCGACACCGGAAATATCGCCCTCGCCCTGCTCGGCCTGCCGCCGATCACTGATTCGCTCTACCGCCCGGAATGGGCCGGCGGGCTGGAGGTCGCCGTGCGTCCGGAGGACGGCGCCGTCGAATGTTCGTGGCCGCTGCTCTGGGCCGGCTGGACGCTGGAGACAACGGACCGCCTCGACAACGGCGCCTGGGTGCCCGCCGGGCGGCCGCCGGTGGCCGACGGTCTGCGCTGGCGCCATGTGGACAGCGCGCCGCCCGCACCCCGGCGGTTCTTCCGTCTGCGGGCGCCGCCGTGACGGTCGCAGCGGCCACGGTCATCGCTCCTGTCGCGGCCGATGCAGAGCGGCGCCGCGGTTCCGGTAAGGGTGTTTCCCGATGGGCCGGGCTTGACGACAGGGCGGCTTCGTCCATGATCCTGCTTTGTCCCGGCGGCGTCCGGAACGAGTGTTCTTTTCCATCAGGCGATCGATTTTTCCTGCGGTGTTCGTGACATGCGGCATGCGGGCCCGGACCGATATACCAATCCGGGGACACCACCGTGAGACCGGAAATGCCAAGCCTTCCCAGGAAGGCAGGCCCGGTCCCGGAGTCCCCACCTAGACTTGTCTAGGGAACGTGGCCCTAACCGACGGACGGCATCCGCGGGAATCCTTTTTTCTCTCCCATCCATACCCCGTCACACCCAGCCTGCCCATGCCCCACACCCTGCCAGCCCTGCCGTACGCCGAGGACGCGCTCGAGCCGCACATCGATGCGCGCACGATGAACACCCACCACACCAAACACCACCAGGCGTACATCACCAACCTGAACAACGCCCTCGCCGGCCACGCCGACCTCGAGGCCCTCAGTATCGACGACCTCTGCCGCTCGCTGGACAAGGTGCCGGCGGACAAACAGGCAGCCGTGCGCAACAACGGCGGCGGTCACTACAACCACTCGCTCTTCTGGTCGACCATGGGCCCGGGCAAGGGCGGCGCCCCGACCGGCGCTCTCGCCGCTGCCATCGACGCCGCTTTCGGCAGCTTCGACGCCTTCAAAACCGAATTTGCCAAAGCCGGGGCCACCCGCTTCGGCTCCGGCTGGGCCTGGCTGATCCGGAAGCCCGATGGCTCGCTCGCCGTCACCTCGTCCCCGAATCAGGACAATCCGCTCATGGACGGATCGGGTGTGCCGCTGCTCGGCTGCGACGTCTGGGAGCACGCTTACTACCTCCATTACCAGAACCGCCGTCCCGACTATATCGCCGCGTGGTGGAACGTGGTGGACTGGGACGCCGTGGCCGCGCGGTTTGCCGCCTGAACGCGCCGCGCCGGGGCCGCTTCTGGTTTCCCGATGCTGCGCCCGCTGTCCTCCGGCGGCGGGTGTTGCTCAGTTTCCGGTTACCCCAGCCCCTTGATCGGCTCCCCGCTGTAGAGGAAATGAGGCCGTCCCGTGGTGTCATGCCATGTCACCGATCGCGGCAGACCCAACGCCTGATAGATGGTCGCCGCCAGATTTTCCGGCGTCTGCGGATCGCTGGCGGGATAGGCCCCCAGACGGTCGCTTGAGCCGATGACCGCCCCGCCGGGCATCCCGCCGCCGGCCAGCAGCACCGACTGGCAGGCGCCCCAGTGGTCGCGCCCCGGGAGGGCGCTTCCCGAGAGTGAAGAAATCTTCGGAGTGCGTCCGAACTCGCTGCCGACCACGACGAGGGTTTCCCCGAGCTGTCCGTTTTCGTGCAGGTCGTCGAGAAGCGCGCTCAGCGCGCGGTCGAACGGGGGCAGCAGGTGATCCCGGAGGTTCGGGAAGGCGGACTGGTGGGTATCCCAGGTTTCGTTGTTGCCCAGATTAACCTGGATCAGGCTGACTCCGGTGGCGGCCAGCCGCCGGGCCAGAAGCAGGGACCACCCGAAGCTGTTGCGACCATAGCGGTCGAGCGTCCGGGCGTCGGTTCGCCCGAGGTCGAAAGCGTCGTGCACCCGGCTGTTGGCGAGCAGCGAGACGGCGGCTTCGCGGTACCGGTCGAATTGACCGCCCTCGGCGGCCTCAATCAGCGGGCGCGACTGCGCTTCGATGGTATCGCGCAGCGACACCCGGTCCATGAGCCGGTCCAGGGAGACATCTTCGGGAAGCGACAATTCCGGTGCCTGGAAGCGGAGCCCGTCGTCTTTCACGCGGCCCTTTTCATGATGAAACAGGAATTCGGGGTACGCTCCGTAGTGGGACGGATGATGGGGGGACAGGTCGAGAATCCACGGCTCGTGGCGCTGGCCGAGGCGGGCGGACGATTGACCGGGGATGACGCGGCCGGTCATGTGCACGAGTTTTTCCGGCAGGACCACGGCCGGAGGCAGGTTGTGGCGAGCCGGCAAAAGGGCGGTCCCGAGTGCGGCCATTGAGGGCCAGTCTGCCGGCCGTGGCCTGGTCGGGTCAAAGCCTTCCGGCAGCTCCGAGCGGCCGGTCAGCATGATGTGATGGGCGGCGGAATGGTCGTTGGATCCATGCCCGAGCGAGCGCACCACTGTCCACCGTTCGGAGCGCCGGGCCAGCATCGGCAGGTGCTCACTGATGTGCAGCCCCGGTGTCCGGGTGGGGATGGCGCGGAACTCCCCGCGGATTTCCTCCGGAGCTTCCGGCTTCGGGTCGAAGGTTTCGTGCTGCGCCAGCCCGCCGCTCAGGAAAACGTAGATGACGGACCTGGCGCGCGCGGCCGGCGCCGCCGTCCCGGGCGCCGCCAGCGCCCGCATGGCCGTCAGGTGGTTGAGCCCCAGCCCCAGCACCCCGACCGCGCCCGCACGGATTGCCTGACGCCGCGTGATTCCGGCTCCGGGGTGGGCGCGAGTGCCGCAGGAAGTGACGGGGAACATAACCCGGCAGGCAGTAACACGATCGTGCTCCCGGAGACAAGCTCTCCGGCAAAAAACAGGTGAAAGGGTCGTTTTTCCCTCTTGTAGGCGGCCGGGCTTTTTGACAATTGCGGCTTGCCACGGCGCCCGCCTCTTCTATAAGCGTATCTTCCCCCAGTGACGTCCGGGATCACGGGTGCGCCGCGCATGAAATTCACCATCACCAAAGAAAAGTTCACCAATGGATTGAGCCAGGTGCTCAACGTGGTCAACAGCCGCGTCACCCTGCCGATTCTTTCCAATGTGCTGATTGAGGCGCGCGGGGACGAGCTGGTGTTGACGACGACGGACCTTGATGTGGGGATTACCGGGCGGGTGGAGGCGAGCGTGGCGCAGCCGGGGGCGGTGACGCTGCCGGCGCGCAAACTGGCCACCATCATCCGCGAACTGCCGGATGCCGAGATCACGGTGACGGTCGACAAGGAGAACGTGGCGGCGGTCCGCTGCGGGGCGAGCTTTTTCAAGATCCTCGGTCTGGGAGCGGAGGAGTTTCCGCCTCTGACCGAGCCGGAAAACGCCGCCGAATTCAAGCTTTCCCAGGCCACCCTCAAGGAAGGGTTGCGCAAAACGGCGTATGCCATTTCCACGGACGAGACCCGCTACGTGCTCAACGGGATCTTCCATTCGTTCCGTGATGCCAAGCTGACGCTGGTGGCCACCGACGGCCGCCGTCTGGCCACGGCGGAGTTCGATGTCGAATTTCCCGACAGCCAGGAGGTCGACTTCATTCTCCCGACCAAGGCGGTGAACGAGATTCAGCGGCTGTTGACGGATGACGGCGAGGTCCGCATCAAGGTGGGTCCGAGCCAGGTGATGTTCGAGCTGAACCAGAACGTCCTGTACAGCAAGCTGATTGACGGCACCTACCCGAATTTCCGCCAGGTGATTCCCGGGCCGGCGAACCACCGGGTGACCTTCGAGCGCGAACAACTGCTCAAATCGATCCAGCGGGTCTCGCTGCTCTCGAGTGACAAGGCGAGCACGGTGAAGCTGCACTTCGGTGACGGCGTGGTGAAGCTGTCCGCCGCCAGTGCCGAGGTGGGCGAGGCCGAGGAATCACTGCCGGTGAAATACAACGGCCGCGAGATGTCGATCGCGTTCAACCCGGACTACTTCATGGCCCCGCTGCGCAACCTCAGCAATGACGAGGTGCATCTGGACCTGATCGACGAATTGAGCCCCGGCGTGATCAAGACGAACGAGCCGTTCCTCTACGTGATCATGCCGATGCGCACCTCGGCGTAGGCCGGCGCCGGTGCCGGCCAGTCGCGGTTGCCACGGGTTGCCGGCACGCCACGGTGACGGCATGCGATTGATTGGTGCCGCGTGCCTGTTGTCTCTGAGCGCGTCCGTCTCTCTGGCGGACTGGCCGCAATTTCTCGGCCCGGCGCGGGATGGCCGGACTGCGGAGGCGGTGATCAAGGAGTTTCCGGATGCCGGACCCTCGGTGGCCTGGAAAACGGCGGTCGGTCGCGGGCTGGCCGGTCCGGCGGTGGCCGACGGGCGGGTGGTGCTGTTTCACCGTGAGGGAGACGCCGTGGTGCTGGAGGCGTGGTCGGCCGCGGATGGTCAGCGGTTGTGGCGTCAGGCGGTGCCGACCGGGTATCGTGATGACTTTGGTTTTGACGACGGTCCGCGTTCCACCCCGACGATCAGCGGGGGAAAAGTGGTGGCCTACGGCGCGGACGGGCGGCTGATCTGTGTGGAGGCGGCGACGGGGAAACTGGTGTGGACGCGGGATCTGGCGGCGGAGCTGGAGTCACCGAAGGGGTGGTTCGGGCGCGCATGCGGACCGCTGGTGGTTGGCGACCGGGTCATCGTGCAGGCCGGCGGCCGCTGGCAGGGGAAGCCGGCGGGCGTGGCCGCTTTCCGGCTGGCCGATGGCTCCGTCGCCTGGATCGGGAGCGAGGACGAAGCGAGTTATTCCTCGCCGGCCCTGGCGCGCTTCGCCGCCGGAGAGGCGGTGGTGGCTTTCACCCGCGCCGGGGTCGAACTCCTTGATCCGGTGACCGGGGCGACCCGGGCCCGCGAGGGGTTCGAACCGGACATCGCCGCCTCCGTCTCGGCCTGCACGCCGCTGCCGGTCGGTCCCAACCGCTTTTTTCTTTCGGGCTGCTACGGCCTGGGTGCCAAGGTCTGGGAGGTGGGCTCGGGATTCGCCTTGAAGACGGTGTGGGCGAAGACCGAGGCGATGGACTGTCATTACGGCACCCCGGTTTTTCACGATGGGCACCTGTACGGATTCCACGGCCGGCAGGAGGAAGGGCAGGAGTTGCGGTGCGTGAGCGCCGCCGACGGCGCGGTGAAATGGTCGACCCGTCTGCCCGCCGGTTCGCTGATCAACGCGTCCGGCACCCTGGTCATCCTCACGGAAAAGGGCGAACTCATTTTTGCTCCGGCCACGCCCGACAGCTTCAAACCGTCGGCGCGCGGACAGATCCTCGCCGCCACCGCCCGCGCCTATCCCGCGCTTTGCGACGGGTTGCTCTTCGCGCGCGATGGCAAATCGCTGGTGGCGGTGCGGGTGGGAGGGAGTTGACAGAAGGGGCGGGGCGGCAGCACTTCCGTCTGCCAAGTTGACGCCCGGTTGGCTCTCGCGGAATGCCGCAGGGGGAAAATGCTGCCCGTCGATTTTTCGACGGATGGGGTGAGGTGAATCAGATTGAGGATGGCGTTTGGCGCTTCCCGGCCAAGGCGGCAAGGGCGGGTGACTGAGACAGCCGTCCCGCCATTCACCTTCCCGCCGGCCCGATGAGGCTCCTGGCGATAACGAGGTTGTCGAACCACACGACATTGACCTCCTGTTTGGTCCAGCGGTCGGTGACATAGG
>JALRGF010000337.1 GCA_023253495.1 Verrucomicrobiales bacterium | reverse complement strand
GTCCTCGTTGTTCATGCGAGCCTCGAAGTGAAACTGGTCGCCCTTGGTAGTGCCCTTGCCGCCGGTGTCGACCTCGACGATCTCCGGCTTCTCCTGGATCAGGGTGAAGTCCCTGGGCCCGTCGTCGTCGCTCCCGCAGCCGGCGACGGCGAGCGCCCCTGCGGCGAGGGCGGCGGTGGTGGCGAGGGCATGCCAGTGGTCGGGAGTCGCGATGCAGATGGCGTCAATGTCCTTGCGGGCGACCAGCTCCTGCCAGTCGGCATGCGCCGTGGTGTCGGCGGTCTGTCCCTTTTCCCTGTAATATTCATCGACCTTCTTTTTGGCCGCCTCGCGCCGGTTGGTGTCGACATCACAGACGGCGAGCACGCGCGTGTGTTCATCGCGGGCGAGAAATGAAGGCATGAGGTAGGCATTTTGTTTGCCCATGCCGATGAACCCCATGGTGATCTTGTTGCTGGGGGCGTTGGCACCGCGCAGCCCCGAGGGCAGGATAAACGGGGCCGATGTCATGGCGGCGGCTTTGAGGAACGATCGGCGGGAACCTTGGGAATGCGGGGTTTTCATAGGGTGGCGGGGATGGTCGGAAATCGGCGGTGGCGCCGGTGGATCAGGTTTCGGGCAGGGCGGCCGGCTCGCCGTCCGGGAAGATGTCGGCGAGGCGGGATTCTTTTTTTTCATCGACCCAGAGGCGCAGGGCGGTCTCCAGCGCGTGCCAGGCCCCGGGATTGCGGAGTTTCACGTCGCGGGTGGCGGCCGGGTCGCGGCGCAGGTCAAAGAGGTGCCACTGGTCCACCCCGTCGGGAGTGGCGTCGGCCGGCGTGAAGACAAGCTGCCAGTGCGGCGTGCGGATCCAGCGTGACTTGCGGCGCAGGGCGCCAGCCGGATCGTTGAGTACGATACGATAACCGGAAGCCGGATCCAGCGACACCCCGTCAAGGAAGGCGGCGCGGGCGCCGGCCGGCGCGGTCGGATCGGGCAGGGCCGTCGGGAACCCGGGGCTTTCCCCGTACGCGGCGAGGCCAAGGTCGGCCTGCCGGTTTTCCAGCAGCGGCCGGAGCGACACCCCCTCCATGGAAGGATCGGGTGGCAGCCCGAGCAGGTCCAGGAGCGTCGGCGCCAGATCCTGCAGACGGGTCAGCTGGGGGATCGCGCCCGGGGTCACGGCCTGACCGGGGACATGCAGGATCACGGGAATGGCCGTATCGTCGGCCGTGGCCGCGCCGGGCAGCGGGTCGGTCGCGCTCCGCGCATGGTCCGGAGTCAGGCCGAGCACGACGAGAATCGTGCTTTCCTGCAGGCCGTTTTCTTCCAGGAATTCCATGACCCGGCCGAGCTGGGCGTCGAACCCCGGAGCGCCGGCACCATCGGCCAGACCGGGCGATGGCGGTGCGGTGGCCGCGGCCTGCGAATACACGCCATGCACAAAAAACGGGGCACCGCGGTGCATGCTCTGCTCGAGCTGGGCGGTCAGGCGGTCGGTCACCGTGTCCCGGGAAACGCAGCCGGGCAGAACGGCCAGATCAGGAAGCAGGCGGCGCCCCAGCCGGTTGTCGAGCCATGCCGGGACAATGAAATGCGCGGGATAGAGGACGCCGGCGAGGTGCCGGGGGTAGTCGCCTTCAGCTCCGGCTTCCACCGCGGCAAATCCCAGGCCGCCGGCAACCGCGAATGCGGCCGCGCCGTCGTCTCCGACCACCGCCGTGCGGTACCCGCGCGCACCCAGCAGAGCCGGCAGCCACGGGGACCGGGCCGCCGCGTCAGCGAGTGGTTCTTTTGAAGGAAAAGGCGTCTGCAGGCCGTGAGTGTGAGGGGACTGGCCGGTCAGCAGGCTGGCCGCCTCCCCGAGCGCGCATGGCAGCGGCGACCGCATGTTGGTCAGGACAAGCGATTCCGCAGCCAGCGTGGTGAGGTGCGGCTTGGCTTCGACAATACCGTCGAAGTACAAAACGTGTGCTTGTCTTTTGGTGACAAGCTTTGTTTCGACATCGACAATATCCAGTCGATCGAATACCGCGTCAAAGTTGTGCCAGAGGGTGCAAACCTTGACTCGGCAACTTCGGTTGCGTTCGGCTTGGCATCTGCCCGAAACGACGCTATCGACAGCATCGCCAACCATGCAAGCTTCCGACTGATCGGCAGCAATTCGCTGGTGGTCGAGACTGACGACGGAACTACCGACCTTGACGACAAGGCGACCGGACAAAGCTTGTCGACGACGTACAAGCGGTTTTTGATCGACTTCACCGGCGGAAAGTCGGACGTGAAGTTCTATGTCAACGGCATTCGGTGCGCCGCGTCGACTACCTTTAGCATGGCAGCCGCGACGGGTTCGCTTCAGCCTTACGTGCAGATCCAAAAGACTGCCGACGCGAACATCGATTTCGTTCATGTCGATTACGTCGAAGTCAAGGCGAAGCGACCGTGAGCAACATTTTAGAAATTAACGCCGGCCAATCCGCAGAGGTTGCCGGCGTGGTAATTAGCGTCAAGTCAATCGCGATGCACAGCGAGGGCGATGGGCCGGCAGTGCAGCGGGTTACGCTTGACGTTCAATCAATCGCACCACAACAGCCAGAGCCGGTAGCAAAGCAAAGGCAGCCAAGGCGATGACACTTCGCGACATGATCGCAGACGACGCGACCGCAGTTTTTCTTGCG
>JALRGF010000531.1 GCA_023253495.1 Verrucomicrobiales bacterium | reverse complement strand
TTCAACGTGATTCCTCAGGTCGAGGTGTTCCAGGACGGCGACGACTACACGACCGAGGAGCGAAAGGTGATCGCCGAGACCCGGAAGATCCTGGGCGTGGGCGACGAGGTGGCGATCTCGGCGACGTGCGTCCGGGTCCCGGTGGTAACCGGACACTCGGAGTCGATCAACGTCGAGACCGTCGAAGACCTCTCCCCGGAGGAGTGCCGGGAGCTCCTGGCCGCGGCCCCCGGGGTCCGGGTGGTCGACGACCCGGCCGCGGCGCTCTACCCGACCGCGACCGACGCCGCCGGCGAGGACGACGTGCTGGTCGGCCGGATCCGCCGGGACCCGGACCGCCCCCGGACGCTCAACCTCTGGGTGGCCGGCGACAACCTGCGGAAGGGCGCGGCGCTCAACGCCGTCCAGATCGCCGAGCTGCTCGTCTGAGCGACTGGATCCGCCCCGGCGGCCGCCATACGGCCGCGGCGCCATCACCCACCGCCATCCATGATCGACTGGCCCGCCGCCGCCACCCAGGGGTCGCTGATCGCGGCGGGCGTCAATGTGGTCCTCGCAGCCGGCCTGCTCCTCACCCGGCGGTGGTGGTCGCTGGAGAGTGGGGGCCATGGTCACGCCGCCGGAGCCGCTCCGGTCACTCTCGTTCCTCGCGTCCCTGAAGTCCCTCAGACCGGCCTCCTGAAGCCCGTCGTCTTCTGGTCGTGGCTGTCCCTGATCCTCGTGGTGGCCACCGGGTTGCGGGTGCCGCTGGCCGGCGCCTCGCTCTGGTGGGATGAGGTCTGGCAGGCGCGCAATGCCTCGGTCGGTGAGTGGCGGCCGGACCGGAAAAACCCCGGCCAACTGAAATTCCGCGAGACCACTTTTGCGCAAGCGCTCTGGAACTACCGCAAACCGGCGAATCATCCGCCGATGGCGGTGGCGAGCAAGGCGTGCCATGAAGTCTGGAAAAAGGTGACCGGGGCGCCACCCGGAGCGTTCAACGAATTCGTCCTTCGCCTGCCCGGCTTGCTCGCCTCACTGGCCGGGCTTGCGTTGATCGCGCTGCTGCTGCGGGCCTGGGGGCAGGCCGGTGCCGGCTTGGTGGCGGCCTCATTTCTTGCGCTGCATCCATGGCATATCCGCTATGGGATCGACAACCGCGGGTACACGTTTCTGATCCCGCTCACGCTGATCGGACTCTGGGCGCTCTGGTACGCCTGCGGCCCGCGGCCGGCCGGGCGAATGGTGGCGGGCAAGTCCCATGATGATCCGGACAGGCCGGTGACTGCCGGACAGAACGACGGCCGGTCGGCCGCAGCGTGGTGGATTTTCGGGCTTACTCAGGCGCTGCTGCTCTGGTCGCACCTGCTCAGTGTCTGGGTCTGCCTCGCGCTCTGCGCCACCGGCATCTGGTGGATCAGCCGCAGCCACACCGGTGCCGCCCGGGGGCGGCGCCTGGCCCGCCTCGTCGCCGTGCAGGTCGCCGGAGCCATGGTGTTTTTCCAGCTGTTTCTGCCCAACCTGCTGCAGGCGCTGCGCTGGGGTGAAAAGAACCAGGATGGACAGGTGCTGGACGCCTCGTTGCTGTGGAGCACGCTGACCGAGGTGGCGGCCGCTCCGGCGCGCGGGTGGGTGGCACTCGGGGTGTGGCTGCTGGCCGCGGTCGGGGTGGTAGTGGCGTGGCGGCAGCGGCTTTCCGGGCGTGCCGCGCTGGCTTTTCTGCTGCTCTCGGCCGGCTTGTTTCTCGGGGCGATCGGGCTGACCGGGTTTTATTTTTACCCGCGGTTTCTGTTTGCGGTGTCGGTGCCGCTGGCGATGGCGGTTGGGCTGGCGCTGTGGTGGGCCGGGCGTCGCGAAGCCGGCCGCTTCGGGACCGGTCGCGTGCTCGGGGCGACCGTGGTTTTTGCGGTGCTGGCGGGTGGCGGATGGGGTGGCGGGATGAGGCCGGTGGTGGCCGGCGGTTTCTCACCGCTGCGGGAGGCGGCGGACGTGTTGCGCCGGGCGGAGGCCGAAGGGGCGCATGTCTTCGGGTACGGTTTTGGTGCCGAAGCCCTGCAGTATTACCTGCCCTCGCTGCCGTACGCCCGCGAGGCCGATGCTCCGGCAGCCCTCGCGACCGCCCTGGAAAAAGCACGCGCCGCCGGCCGCCCGCTGCTCGTCGCCACCGGCTACGAGGACCTCAACCGCCTCACCCTGCCGGCAGGTTTCACGCTGCTCGACGACGCCTCGCGGGCAGCAGTCGTCTGGAGCGGAAGCGGTCTGGAACCGCAGTTCGCTTATCGTATCCGGCGCCTGGAGTAAGCCTTGAACCGGCAAGCAGGAATGACGTTTGGATCACTCCTTTCCAGATCATTCCATCAGAGCGGTGAATGTTTGACGAAAGCGATCGGTGACTCACCCCCGGGCGAATGGCCCATCGAGACCGTGGTGAGTGCCGCCCCCTTCCACTCGTTGGCTGGAAGCCAGCGCTCCGTACCGGGACGCCGGTGGCCGGCAGAAAGCGGCGGTGCGCGGCGGGCGGCTCAGCGGGCGGGCGGTGCGGGCGTGGGAGTCGCGGGGTCGGGAGTCGCCGGCGCGGGCGCGGGCGCGGGCGCGGGCGCGGGCTTGGGAGTCGCTGCCGCGGGTGCCGCGGCGGCCGGGGCGGGACGGGCGCCGGCGGGCAGCGGTGTGTATTTCGGCTCGTGTTCGCCGAGCGAGACGAGCCATTGGGAGTCCCGGCGGACGAGCGAAATGATTTCGAGGTGGCTCACCTCGTTGGCGAGGGTCCGGTGCTTGGTGCGCACGAGAAAATGCACAAGGGCCGGCCCTTCCTCGGCCACACTGAGCATGTTCAGTTCCAGGGTGTCGGCGATGCGGCGGTTGACCTCGTCGGTCACGTTGTAGCGGCGCTGCATGCCCTGGTTGTAGGCGGCGTAGAACGCCCGTGGCGTCATCGCCTCG
>JALRGF010000517.1 GCA_023253495.1 Verrucomicrobiales bacterium | reverse complement strand
GAGACCGGGTCGTCCGCCTGTTCCGGGCTGCGGCCGGCGTAGGTGGCGAAGCTGATCCAGCCGGCGCTCGGTCCGACGGCGGCAAAGCGATCGGGAAACAGAGTGCCGATGTGCCAGGTGCCGTGACCGCCCATCGAGTGGCCGGTCAGCCATGTCCGGCGCGGCTCGGTTTGGAACCGCGTCCGCGCCTGTTCCATGACCTCCAGGGCGTCCCAGCGGCCCCAGTCCTCCCAGTCGAAACCGAAATTCCGGCGGTTGGTGGGCGTGATGACATAAGCGCCGGGCCGCGGCTGGTACACGCCTGCCTGACCCTCGGCCTCCACCCCCGCGCCATGCAGCGACAGGATCATGCCGGGGCGGGAGGCGGGGTCGGCCGGGGCCGGAGCCGGCGGCACCACGCCGTAGTACTGCACCGCCCCCTCAATATCGCTGCGGAACGTCCGGAGGTGGGTCTGGTCCGGCCGGCGGACCGGCCATTGCACGGTGGTGGTGTCAGCGGTCGCGGCACCGCCCGCCTCACCGAGCGACAGCACGATGTCCACGGCATCGCCGGCCCACGCCTCGCCGGGAGAAGCCACCGGATCGATGCGGAAGGCCACTTTGCGCACCGAAAGCGGCAGCAGATCCGGCACCTCGGTTTCCGTGGGCGCGAAGCCGGGACCGTTTGCGGTGATCTTGAGACCGGTGCGTGTCTCCTCGCGGGCGTTGACCACCAGAATCGCCCCCCACAACGGCTCGGTTTCGCCGCGGAGGACGTGCGGAAAGGTCGAGTCACGCAGGCTGAAGGCGACCGGCTTGACCGCGGGCCGCAGCCGCGCGGAGACCGCCCCGCGGCCGCTCGTGAAAACCAAAGAGTTGCGGCCCGCCTGGAGCGCCACCGGAAGCTCGACCCGCCCGTTGCCATAGACATCACCGACCCGCGCCACCCCGTTGACCCGCACCGAACCATGCCCCTGCGCGTCCAACAGCCAGACGCCGGCCGCCGGGGCGTCAACGTAGCTTGCCAGCCAGCCGCCAGCCAGGGCCCGCCCGTCAAACTTTCCATCCGCATCGGCCTGCACTTTTTTCCACGGCGACAACCCCTCGGCGCTTGGCGACTCGTCGGCGGCGGGGTCGGGCAGGGCGAGCTTCCCCTGCAGCCAGGCCCACTCGAGGCGGTCAACGGGACACGATGGCCGGGCCCGTGAGCGTTCGCCGCGCGGCAGCACCCACCCCTCGGTGGGGGCCAGCCCGGCCGGGGGTGTTTCCTGGCCGCGTCCTGCCGTGCCGGTCAGGGTGATCAGGATCAGGGAAAGAACAATGCGTGGCACAAGGGTCATGGATGCGGGTCGATGGGGGATAATAATCGGACAGCGCCGATGGCGGCGCGGGAACGGTATCCTCAAGTTTCCCCGGCGCCCCGGCAATCCCAATCCGCCGGACACCCCGGCGGATTTCAGTCTTGCCGGTCCGCAGGGAGGTGCCTAGTGTCGCCGGATGATTTCCAAGCGTTCCTTTCTGCT
>JALRGF010000459.1 GCA_023253495.1 Verrucomicrobiales bacterium | reverse complement strand
GAGCCGTTGGTAAACTTCGGGGGCGGCGGCGTCGAGGGTGCCGAGTGCTTGCAGGGCGGCGCGTTCTTCGGCGGGTTCGTTGAGGGCGCGGTGGGCGCGGGCGAGCTGGGCGTAGGCGCTTTCCGCGCCCGTCTGGTTCGGGAACAGACGGATGAGGCGGCGCAGCGGCTCCTTGGCGGCGGCCCAGTCCTTGGCATCAAGGGCGCGGGCGGCGCGTTGCTGCAGGGCGAAATAGTTGTCCGGGCGGGTGGTCGCCCAGGTTTCCAGCGCCTCTTCCCGTCCGGGCAGGAGGAGATCTGGCTCCGGCTTCGTCCAGTCGAGGCCGGGCGACAGGGCATCGGCCAGGCGGCGGGCGTGGGCGGCGAATTCCGGTTCCAGGGAGTCGAGCGGGGCGACGCGGCGGGCCAGAGAGTCGTTGATCGGGGTGCCGTCGTGCAGGTCGTCGAGGATCGCTTTGAGGGTCGCAAACCCGTGGCGCTGGATGATGAATTCGACGACCAGCGATGCCTGGAAGTAGGCGAACTGGAGGTGAAGCGGGCTTTTGGGCGACAGGAAGGCGGCGCTGAGCTGGCCCACCGGGGTGAGTTCGCCGCCGGTGATCATGTCGCGGTAGCGGGGGATCATGTGTTCGCCCCAGGACGGGTCGGCCTGGCGTTCCTCGTGGACCGAAATCCCTTCGCTGAGCCAGCGCGGCATGCGGTGGCGGGTCGCCTGCAGGGTGACAGTGTGGCAGAACTCATGCCAGAGGACCGCTTCCCAGTTGACCGGACGGCCGCGGTTGGCGGCCGGGCTGTTGGCGGTGACGACGCGGCCGAAGCAGACGCCGAGGTAGCCCGGGTTGTCGGGCATGCCGAAAGTGCGCACACCAAAGTCTTTTTGTTCCGGGAAGATTTCGACGATGGTCGGCTTGGTGACGTCCACTCCGTATTTGGCGCCGAGCGTGCGGCGGGCGGACTCGAGCAGGTCGAGCACGCGCTGGCCGTAGACCGGGGCCTCGCGGGCGGCCATGCGCACGGTGAAATGCTCGCTCTTCAGCGTGGTGAAGCTCGCTTCCATGGTATCCCGCAGCGTCATCAGGTTGAAGGCGGCGACGTCATACCCGTCCTCGGCCTGCACCTGACCGGCGAGTTGCCATCCTTCTTCCTCGTCGCCGAGGCGGAGCAGGTCACTGGCGAGCTGCGCCTTGGCCGGCAGATAGGCGGGGTCGAATTCCAACGCCTGCCGCTGACGGGCAGCGCCCTCGGCAAAGCGGTATTTCTGCGACAGTTTGCGACCGATGAGGTGGTCGACGCGCGGGTTGGTTTTCCAGAAAGCGAGGGCGCGGGAGCGGGCGTCGGTTTCGGCGGCCGGGTCGTGGCGCAGGTGGGCGAGCACGGCGCGATAGGCCCATGCTTCCGGGTGGTGCGGATTGACGGCGAGCACGCGGTCGAGCAGGCCATCGGCGGCGGTGTAGTCTTCGGCGTCGATCCGGTGGTCGGCGGCGCGGAGCAGGCTGGGGGTGTGTCGCAGGTTGACGGCGAGGGCGGCCTCGATGGCGGCGCCCATTGCCTGGCGGTCGCTGGAGGCGTAGGCTTCGGCCAGGCCGTGGTGGAGGTCGGGGTCGTCGGGAAAGAGTTTCAGGCCATCCTGAAAGGCGCGGGCGGCGAGGGCGGGGTCATTTTTGTCCAGGGCGAGCCGTCCGCGGGCGAGGTACGGATCCCGGGCTCCGGGATCGGCTTTCTGGGCGGCGTTGAAGACCTTGTCGAGAACGAGCTTGGGATCGGTACCGCGCAGGATCATGGCCTGGCCGAAGATGACGATGCTGGCGGCGTCACGGTAGGCCCAGCTGCGGGAGGACATGAGCTGCTCAATCGTTTCCGGGATGATGGCGGCATCCTCGACCTGACCATTGGCCAGCGCGGCGGCGCGGGCGGCCCACTGGATCCGCAGGCTGGATGGATCATGCTCAATGGCGGCGGCGGCCGCGGTCTGCGCATCCGCATAGGCGCCGGTGGCGAGCAGGCTTTCCATTTTCAGCAGGTGCCATTCGGTGGCGTCGACATCAGGCTCGCGGAGCCCCTGGTCGGCCGCTTGCAGCGCCGCGGCCGGCTCGCCGGTCCGCAGCGCCTTCCATGCTTCTTCGGGCGTGACGGCGGCACCCGGGCCGGCGATCATGATGCACGCTGATATCACCCGCACACTGACCGCCGCCGCACCCGGGCGAATGCAAGTCATGAGGCAGCAAGCATGGCGCATGAAAGAAATCATGGGTGATGCCGGCGGTCCGCACAAGTCGGAGATTCCCCTGTCTTTTGAGGAACCGCCGGAACGGCCGCCCACCGACGCCACAAGGAAATATCGCGGGACCAGACGGACGTCCTGTGGACACCCGAAATGAAATCGTGTAGTTTGCCAATGATATGGCCATAAAGTCGGTATTTTTTCTGATCTTGCTGGTCTTGCCGGCGCATGCCGGGATTTATCTTCATGAGCCGTTTGCCTATGCGGTGGGCGATGACGCGTTGACGGCGGCGCCTCCCTGGTCCGATGTGCGGTACCCTGAGGCGGTGGCGGATGTGGTGGCGGGCAGCCTTGAGTACACCGATGCCGGCGGCCGGGTGTTGCGCACCTCGGGGGCGCGGGTGCTGGTGGATACGGCGGCCGAGGAAACCGAGGTGCGGCACCGGAGGCCGCTGAATCTCGCCGCTCACCAGGGGCCGGAGCTGTGGATTTCCGTGCTCGGTCAGCAGACGGCCGGCGACGCCCGCCGGTTTTTCAACCTGGCGTTCATGACGCCGGACGATGTCGTGGAGCCGGCTGACCGGAATACTGAGGATGACGAGGCTTTTTCGATCGGGATTCCCTCGGGCAGCACGCCGTTTGCATGGTCGTTCTACAACCGGTCGGCGAACAATGGCCGCCGGCTGGCCATGAGTTCTGTGCCCACCACCCGGGCCTCGCTGCTCGTGGCCCGCGTCGAGCGGAATGCCGATGGCGGTCGTGCCGAGCGTTATACCTTCTGGGTCAATCCACCGCTGGGCGTGGCTCCGCCCGAAGCCGATGGGTTGTCGTTCACGTCGGCGGATGTTGCCGGCGAGCCGGCCAGCGATTTCAATGAGTGGACTGACCTGATTGCCATGCGGATCGGGGCGGGCACGCAGAATGGCGAGATCCCGGCGGCGAGCTGGCTGATCGATGAGATCCGGGTCGGATCGGCCTGGGCGGATGTGCTCCCGTGGTCGCCGCCGCTCGAGTGGCTGGGACTGCCGCCGGCGCCGGGACTGTCGGGCGCGGCGCTGACGTGGCGGCCGGCCCCCGGCCGGACGGATGTGGTTGAATGGTCATCGGACCTCCGGGTGTGGACGCCGTACGAAGCCAGCCGGCACCTCGGTTTGGACGGCGAAACCGAGGCCGGCTTCACCGCACCGGCACCGCCCGCGGGCGCCGCGTCGCACTTCCTGCGCGTCCGCCGGGAACCCTGATCCCTCGGATCCACGAGATGGCCGAAGCCCCCCCCACCTTCTCCGGAGAACGAGACACCGCAGCCGTTGCTGGCGGGACTGGACGCCCGGCGTCTGGTGGCCGGCACGCTGGAGGACACCGGGCCATGGCCGCTCGATTCGCACTGGGAGCCGCCCAGCCCTGAAGTCCTGCAATCGCAGCTGGCCGGCTTTGAGATGCGACGCATGCTCGGACGGGGGGGCATGGGGGCGGTCTATCTGGCCATGGAGACCCGGCTGGGCCGTGAGGTGGCCATCAAGCTGTTGCCGCCGGAGCTCGGTCGGCGCCGGGATTTCCGTCAGCGGTTTGAGCGCGAGGCGCGGATCCTCGCCCAGCTGGATCACCCGCGCATCGTGCGCCTGCATGGCATGGGCGAGAGCGAGGACGGTCATCTGTTCCTCGTCATGGAGTATGTGAAGGGCACCAGCCTGGCGGAACTTCTGCACGGGGCCCGCGCCAGTCAGAAGCCGGGCACCCCGGCGGTTCCCTGGTCCCGGGTGGTCCGGATCCTCACGGAACTGTGCGAAGCCCTGGCTCATGCGCACGCTCAGGGGTTGGTCCACCGGGATCTCAAACCGGCCAATGTGCTGCTCACTCCGGAAGGCTCGGTCAAGCTGGCGGATTTCGGCCTGGCGCGGCCGCTCGATCCGTCCGCGGACGGCCTGGAGTCCCGGGTGCTGACGACGCAGACCGGCCAGGTGATGGGAACGTATGATTACATGGCTCCCGAGCAGCGCGATGGGAACGCCGGTGACCATCGTGTCGATCTGTATGGCCTCGGCGTACTGACGTATCAGCTGCTGGCCGGGGTGCTGCCGAGAGGGGCATTCGTCCCGCCCTCGGCGCTGGTCGGTACCGGGCCGTCGGTTGACCGGTTGGTGCAGCGGGCGCTGGCGGCTGACCCGGCAAAGCGCACGCCCAGTGCGGACGCCTTCCGGGCGGAACTGCTGGCCTGTCCGTCCGACGGGCGCCGGTCGTGGAAAGACCGGAACTACGGGCGCGCCGCCGCCGTGCTTCTGGGAGTCGGCCTGGCTGTCGTCGCTCTCCGGCCCGGGGTCGGTCCGGTCCGCCGGTCCGCGCCCCCGGAGGTGGGTGCCGCCGGCGTGGCGTCGTCATCCGCGGAGTCCCGCGAATCATTTCTCGGGCACCGGTTGCGACCGCTGACCGGGTTTCCGGGCGTCTGGGTGGCGGAGGCGGAAACCACGGTCGCCCAGTACCGGCGGTTCGCGGAGGCGACCGGGCGGCAGGCCGCACCGGCCCAGTGGGCGCATCGGGTGGGGGATCCCCTGTCCGAAATCCTGAACTGGCAGGCGCCCGGGCGCAGCGTCACCGAATCGGAGCCGGTGGTGGCGGTCAGCGCACCGGACGCGCGTGACTTCTGCCATTGGATGACGCGCACTGCCCGCGCCGCCGGCGATCTGGCTCCCGGTCAGGAATACCGCCTGCCGACGGACGCCGAGTGGTTGCAGGCGCACGTTCAGGCCGACCCGGAAGCGCCCGGCCG
>JALRGF010000446.1 GCA_023253495.1 Verrucomicrobiales bacterium | reverse complement strand
TTCGTACAGGACGACGCGCAGCGGGCGGTGGGTATGCGTGATCATGGGAAAGTCAGGACGTGGGAAATCAGGAGCTCGGAAATCCAATGTTAACGGTCAGAGGAGGCCTCCCCCTCGGCCCGCAGCAGGCCGGCAACCACGGCGTCCGACGACTGCTCGCGCATATTGTGGATTTCGGCACCCGCCTCGTCCAGCGGCACCCCGGCCTGCCGGAACAAGCCTTTGACGGCGCGGGGGTGGCAGGCGGCAATGCGCAGGCCGCCGTGGGCCGCACAGGCGCTGAGGGCCGCCAGCCGCGGATCCCGGTGCGCCGCCATCTCACAGAGGTCGGCCACACTTTCAAAGCTCGCCCCGCTCGCACACAGCTGGCGCAGCACATCGTCCTTCACCCCCGGGTTGATCACCTGGGCGTAAGCACAGCGGCAATAAAGAAGCGTCGTCACAATCAGCAGAGAAGATCGAAATAGAATCACACCGCCGGCCCCGGGGCCGCCGGCGCACGGAATCCGGCGCGCTCGTAGGCGCCGAAATCATGGTAGAGCAGCCGCTTGCCGAGGCGGTAGACCCAGCTCTTTTCCGGGATCGCCTCGTCCGGCGTCCACTGGCTCGGCCGCGGGCTCATCGCGTCCAGCTCGGCCAGCGCGGTCTGGCGGATGGTGGTGTCCTGCGCCCCGTGGCGGGCCACCAGCTCCTTCATCAGATCCGGCCGCTCCAGCACGATGCACCCGCGCGTGTGCTTCGCCGCCGTCTCCCGGAAATCCTTCAGAAATGCCGAGCGCGTCAGCGTCTCGAAAATGTCGCCGTCCCGCACATTCTCCGTGGCAAACTGGATGATCGGGCACGGCTCGACTGCCCCGCCCGGTGAGACATGATGGCTGATCCCGGTGGCCATCGGACACAACGCCTTCCCCTCGCCATCATAGTACGCATCAATCAGCCCGATCGGCAGTTTCGTCCGCATCTCGACCACAAACCGCCGGATCTGCTTCACCTGCTCGGGACGCAAGGCCAGCTGCTCGTTCATGTTCGGACCGACCACCCGGTAGGTGTGAAACCACGCGTAATGCACCCCGCGCGCTATCAGCGCCCGCAGCCAGCCTTCGTTCAGACAGACGTCGATGTTTGACTGGCACAGGCTGGTGGAGACGCCGGTCAGCACCCGGTGGCGCAGACAGGCGTCCAGCCCGCGCAGGGTGCGCGCATACACATCCTTGTTGCCGCGCCGCTCGTCGCTGACCACGCTGTCCCCCTCAATGCTGATCAACGGCGTGACGTTGCCCAGCTGCCGCATCTTCGCCGCCACCTTGTCAGTGATCAGCTGACCGTTGGTGAAGACCTGGAAATAACAGTCAGGATGCTGCGCGAGAAAATCAAACAACTCCGGATGCAGGAACGGCTCGCCGCCGAGCACGCCGAAAAACGAATTGCCGCGCGCCTTGGCCTGATTGACCAGCGCGTTGAGGTCGGCCAGCGGCAGCGCCACCCGCGGCTTGTCCACATCCACCCAGCACCCCTGGCAGCGCAGGTTGCAGGAATTGAGGATCGAAAGATACAGGAACGGCGGAAAATACTGCCCGCGCTCCAGGCGCTTGCGGAACAAATGGACCGACCGCGTCCCTTTGACGCCGAAATTCCAGGCCACCTTCCACCAGGTGAGCGGGTCGGTGGTGGCCAGAATGCGGGTCGTCAGTCCTAAAACCATGGTGGAAATGGGGCGGCAAAGCCTCTGGCGCGCAACCTTATTCGGTGCATGGATCCTGCTGCGCCCGGATATCCATGAACATCTTCACTTACGGCTCCCTCATGTTCCCGGACGTCTGGCTCCGCGTCGCCGGCACCCCTTTCCCCACCCGCCCGGCCACCCTGCCCGGGTTTGCCGCCTGGGCGGTGCGCGGCCAGACCTTCCCCGGCCTCGCCCCCGCCCCGCAGGCCGCCACCCGCGGCGTGCTCCACCTCGACGTCACCACCGAGGCCGCCGCCCGCCTCGACGCCTTTGAAGGCGCGTTCTACGAGCGCGTGCAGGTCACGGTACGCCTCGACGACGGCACCTCCGCACCCGCTTGCGTCTACCTCGTCGTACCGGCTCGCCGCCACGAGCTGGAGCCGGTCCTCTGGGACGCCGAGACCTTCCGGAGGCTCCACCTCGCCGGGTTCCTCGGGCCCGGGGAACCCGCGTGACTCATCCCCGCAGCAGCGAGCGCAACTCGGACAGATCCAGCGCCCGGGTCAGCGACTCCTCGCCCAGCACGCCATCCGCCAACGCCGCCTTGCCCGCCTGCAGCGCGCGGATCTTCTCCTCCAGGCTGTCCTTGATCAGCAGGCGGTAGGCAATCACCGTGCGCGTCTGCCCGATCCGGTGCGCGCGGTCGATCGCCTGCGCCTCGACCGCCGGATTCCACCACGGATCAAACAAAATCACGTAGCTCGCCGAGGTCAGGTTCAGCCCGGCCCCCCCCGCCTTCAGGCTGATCAGGAAAACGGCCGGCCCGTCCAGGCGGTTGAACCGTTCCACCAGTTCCCCGCGGCGTTCGGTCTCTCCGGTCAACGACAGAACCGGCACCCGATGCGGCTCCAGCCGTCGCCGCAGCGAAGCCAGCATCGAAGTGAACTGTGAAAAAACGAGCACCTTGTGCCCCTC
>JALRGF010000436.1 GCA_023253495.1 Verrucomicrobiales bacterium | reverse complement strand
CACCGGTGGCCGCCGCGGGCAGCAGCGCCTCTCGCTGCGGGTCCATCAGTGATTTGATCTGGGTCCGGGTGAGCGGGCCGCGCAGGTAGCTCAGGCACCACCGCACGTGCATGACCACCGGATGGTCTTCATGCGCGTTGTTCATGAGGAACACGCGGTTGCCCAGGCCCGAAAGCATCCGGTCCATCTCGGCCCGGTTGAATCCGTGGTTCTGCGCCGTCGCCGCCCCCTCCAGGCCGTCGAGCACCCGCGCCTTGTCCCGCTCGGTCTGCAACCGCCCCAGCCACCACGTCCCCATGTTCGAGAGCGCCTTGTAGTCAAGGTCCACCGGATTCTGCGTGGCCAGCAGCACCCCGACTCCGAATGCCCGCGCCTGTTTGAGCAGGGTGAGCATCGGCTTCTTGCTCGGCGGGTTGGCCGTCGGCGGCAGATACCCGAAAATCTCGTCCATGTAGAGCATCGCCCGCAGCGAAGTCGTGCCCGACTGCGCCCGCATCCAGCCGACCATCTGGTTGAGCAGCAGGCTGACAAAAAACATCCGCTCGGCATCACCGAGGTGCGCAATGCTGAAAATTGCCAGACGCGGCTTGCCCTCCGGCGTGTGCAGGATCTTCGCGATGTCGAGCGGCACCCCGCTCAACCACGTCTGAAAGCCGGGCGCGGCCAGCAGGCTGTTCATCGCCATCGCCAGCTCGGTCCGCTTCTTCCCCGGATAAAAACTTTCCAGATCCACCACCCCCACCTGCCCGAACGGCGGCGTCTGGATCTCCTGCACCAATCGCGCCAGCGTGAGACTCTCGCCGGCCCGCCAGTGTGTGCTGAAAATCGTGCTCAGCAGAATGTGCTCGCGGCTTTGCAGCGGGTCGGCATTCACCCCGACCAGCGCCAGCAGGCTGGAAACCGTACTCTCAATGCGGTCGCCAAACACCTCCGCATCATCCACCACCTCGAAGGGCGGCGCCTCGAGGCTGCTCAGGATGCTCACCGGGATGCCTGCATTGCTGCCCGGCGTGTACACCACCATTTCCGTTTTCTCGCGCAACGCCGCAATCCGCTCGCCGCTCTGCCCCCAATCGCCCAGCCCCTTTTTCCACAGGGCCGCCTGGGCCGCCGCAAACGCGTCCGGCGTCTGCCCTTTGCGCGTTGCATCCTCCTCGTTGATCCACGGCCGGAAATCCTCCCCGCGCAGCTCCGGAAAGGTCAGCAGCAGATTCGGCAGGTCCCCCTTCGGATCGATGATGATCGCCGGGATGTTGTCCATCGCCGCCTCTTCGAGCAACGTCAGGCACAATCCCGTTTTGCCCGAGCCGGTCATGCCCAGCACCACCCCGTGCGTCACCAGATCCTTGCTGTCATACAACACCAGCGAATCCTGCAGCGCCTGCGCCGCCGGATCATAGCCGCGACCCAGATAAAACGCCCCCAGCTTTTCGTAATCTTCGGTCTTGATGTCCATAACCCGCACCCTGTACCGAAAATCCGGAATCAGACCACCGGAAAGACGCCGGCGCGGCGCCAGCCGGCCCTCCGCGGGGAACGCGCCGCCTCCGCCAGAACGGAACCCTGCGGAAACGTCCCCGACGGAAATGATCGATTGCCGGCTGCCGTTCACTGATTTTCGAGTACCGGTTTCCTCACCCGCTCTTCTTCCCGGCCGGCCATCCGCTGCGCCCCCTCGCTTTCATGTCCGAAAACCCATTCGACGTCGCTACCGCCACCGACTTCCACCGCACCTGGGTGGAAATCGACGCCTCCGCCCTGCGCCACAACGCCGGCGTGGCCCGGCAGCTGGCCGGGGCACACGGCGGCGTGATCGCGGTGGTCAAGGCGGATGCCTACGGGCTCGGCGTGTCGGCCGTGGTCCCGGCTCTGGAAGCCGCCGGGGTCGACGCCTTTGCCGTGGCCACCCTGGACGAAGCGCGGCGGGTCCATGCCGCCGGGGGGACGCGCCCGGTTTACCTGCTCAGTCCGGCGCTGCCCGCCGAGCGCGCCGCGATTGTCGCCACCGACTTCACCGTGATCCCCGCCGTGTCGAGCCACGACGAGGCGGTGCACTTCTCGCAACTGGCCGTCGCCGCCCGCAAAACACTGCCCATCCACCTCGTGCTCGATACCGGCATGGGCCGCATCGGACTCAGATCCCGCTTCGCGGAACATGTCCTCGCCGACGCCCGGCCGCTCGCTGACCTGCCCGGCCTCCGGCTCGATTCCGTGGCCTCCCATTTTCCCAGTGCCGATGAGGATCTCGCCTTCACCGCGGAGCAGTTGAACCACTACCTCTCGCTCCTCGAACACCTTGCCCGCGAAGGCATGACCCCCACCCACCACCACGTCGCCAACAGCGCCGGCACCCTCACCCTGACCCGCACCGGGCGCGAGTGGGTGCGCACCGGCCTCATGCTCTATGGCGTCTCCCCGGTGCCTGATAAGCAGGAACTGCTCCTCCCTGCCATCACCTGGCACGCGCGCGTCATCCTCGCCCGCACCCTGCCCGCCGGCCACGGCGTCAGCTACGGGCGCACCTTCGTGACCGACCGACCGACCCGCGTCGCCACCCTCGCCGTCGGATACGCCGACGGCTACCCGCGCCACCTTTCCGGCCAGGGCGCCTGGGTCTGGCTCGGCGGCCGGCGCTGCCCGGTCCTCGGCCGCATCACCATGGACCAGATCATGGTCGAGGCACCCGACCACGTCCAGCCGGGTGACACCGCCACCGTGCTCGGCGGTCAGGGGCCCGCCGCCACCGAAATGGCCACCCTCGCCGGCACGATTCCTTACGAAATCTTCTGCGGCCTCGGCCGTCGCGTCGCCCGCGTGGTACGCCATTGAGCCCGCCCGCCCCCATGCCCCCGGCTGCCGCCCCGCGCCTCAAACTGCGCCTCACCCCCGCCGCCGAAACCGCCGTTCGCGCCGGTCACCCATGGGTCTTCGACCGCAGCATCCGCGACCAGAACCGCCCCGGCGAGCCGGGCGAAATCGCCGTCCTCTACGACCGCCGCAACGACTTTCTCGCGCTCGGATTCTACGACCCCGGTTCTCCCATCCGCGTCCGCCTCCTGCACACCGGCAAACCCGCCACCCTCGACAGCGCCTGGTGGCACCGGCGGCTCCATGAAGCCCTCTCCCGACGCGACAGTCTCTTCACATCGCCGCCCGACCCGCACGCCACCGACGGCTACCGCTTGATCAACGGCGAAAGCGACGGCTGGCCCGGCCTGGTCCTCGACCGCTACGCCACCACCCTCGTTCTCAAACTCTACGCCGTCGCCTGGCTCCCGCGCCTCGGCGAAATCATCCCGCTCCTCCGCGAGGCCCTGCCCTGGGCCCGCGCTCTCGTCCTCCGACTGAGCCGCAACCTCATCGAAACCGCCCGGAACGACCACCACACCACCGAAGGATTCCTCTTCTCCGAGGATTCCCCGCCCCGCGATACCGTCGTCTTCCTCGAAAACGGCCTGCAGTTCGAAGCCGACGTCCGCCACGGTCAGAAAACCGGATTCTTCCTCGACCAGCGTGAAAACCGAGCCCGCGTCGGATCCCTCGCCTCCGGTCGCCACGTTCTCAATACCTTCAGCTTTTCCGGAGGCTTCTCGCTTTACGCCGCCCGCGGCGGTGCCCGCTCGGTCACCGACCTCGACCTCTCCGAACACGCCCTCGCCAGCGCCCGCCGCAACTTCGCCCTCAACCACCACGCCTTCCCGCAGATCGCCGCCTGCCCGCACCTCACCATCCAAGCCGACGCCTTCGCCTGGCTGGCCCGCCCGCCCGATCAGCTCTTCGACCTCATCATCGTCGACCCCCCGTCGCTCGCCCGCCGCGAATCGGAACGCGCCGGCGCGCTCGACGCGTACTCCCGTCTCCAGACGTCCGCCCTCGCCCGCCTCCGCCCGGGCGGCATCCTCGTCGCCGCCTCGTGCTCGGCCCACGTCGATGAAGAAGAGTTCTTCTCCGTCGTGCGCCGCGCCGCCCGTGCCACCGGCCGGCCGTTTCAGGAACTCTGGACCAGCACCCACGCCCCCGATCACCCCGCCACCTTCAAGGAAGCCCGCTACCTCAAATCCATCGCCCTCGCCGAAACCCACGCCCCCCGCCCCCGCCCCCGGTCCGGCTCCTGAGTTCCCTCCGCTCCGTGGCTTTACTCCGCCATCCGCCACCCGCCATCCGCCACCCGCCACCCGCCGCTCGCCGCTCGCCCTCCCCCGCGTTGACAACCCCCAACACCCTCCCCACCATCATTTTTATGCGCGTCCTTCGTCTGTCCCTCGCCCTGCTCGCCGCGGCCACCATGACCGCCTGCCAGTTCCAGTCACCGCCGGAATCGGAAACCGCCCCGGCCGACTGGACCCCGCTCAGCGAGGCCGCGATCGCCAGCAGCCGGAAACAGATCTCGTTCACCACCCACGTCGCTCCGGTGCTCGAAGCCAAATGCCTCGCCTGTCACAGCGGATCGACCGCCATCGCCGGCTACAGCCTGGAAAACCGGAGCCGCGCCTTCGAACCCGGACCCGCCGGCCCGCGCATCGTGCCCGGTCACCCGGACCGCAGCAAACTCGTCTCCAATATCTCCGCCGCCCACGCCAGCCTCGACGTCATGCCGCCGGTCGGCGACCGCCTGCTCAAAGTGGAAAAAAAGATCCTGCGCCAGTGGATCAAACAAGGCGCCGAATGGCCCGAAGGCCCCGAAGGCACCCTGCGCGTCCCGCGCTGAGAGCTCACGCGGATTCGCCCGCTCCGTTCGACCCGGCAACCGCCACCGCGATGGGTATGTTTTGATCCGGCGTTGGAGAGGGTTATGCGCCACCGGGCGGCCGGGGTGGAGAGGCAGCGGCCACCCCGCACCGGCGCCGGGACCGGCCGCTCACCTCACGAGTCGGTAAAAGAGCGTCCCCGACGGAGTCACCCGATGCGGGCTTCCGGCACCGTTGACATTGGTCCAGCGGCCGGAGCGCAGGTCGGGGCTCGACTGGAGCGTGGCGGCGCCGGTCCAGCTGATGACCACGCGGTTGCCTTCGGTCACGATGGTCGGGGCCGCCGACGGGCCGGCGGTGTCCGGCGGGATGTATGCTGCGATCGCGCCGGGCTGCAGATCATTCACGAGAAACCGCTGCCCGGCAGGCGTGACGCTCACCCACTCAAGGCTCGACGAGCCGCTACCGCCATAAAAGAGCAGCCGGAACGGGTACAGGCCCTCCCTTTCGACCATAAAATCGACGATCCACGGGGCGTCGTCGCCGCCGCAGTTGGTGCAGGGGGAGAAAACAGCGGGAAGCTCCACCTCCGCCGTCGCGGAGCCGGCCAGAAGACGGAACCCCGGCTGCATCGTGATGTTGAAGCGGTGGTGGCCCGGTGCCAGCTGAAGCAGCGTGAATATCTGAATGGCAAAGGCCTCGCCGGGCTGCCCGCGGCCGGGAATGCCGGGAAACGGCCGGTCATCCGCCATGTTTCCGATCGGACTGCCGTCGACCTGATAATTGATCGAGGCCGGCTCCAGGGCGTAACCAAGTGCGTTGAAAACGGACGGCTCCACCAAATTGTTGTAAGGCAGCCCCCAGATCGCCTCCGCGTCGTCGACGGTTGCCAGTGGAATGCCGTCATTGGGATCGGGGGAAACGACGTTCATCGCAAACCCGCGCCGGGTGTACCGCGAGGGATCCATCGGCAGCGCCTGCTCCGCGGGAAGGACCGGAAACGCGCTGCTGTCGATCACCGTAAAGGACCATGTTCTGGTGTAGGCAACCGGGGTCGGCCCGTCGTCGGTGAAGTCGATCCGGACCGTGTGGACCGAGGACGCGGCAAAGGCGGATGGCGGGGTGTACGAGACCCGCGTCGTCCCCTGCTCCGTCGTGATGGTCGGGGTCACGGTGACGGAGTCGATCTTCAGGGAGATGGAAGCCGTGTTCACGCCGCGATCACCCGGTTTGAGGACGATCTGAACCGGAGAGCTCGGACTGACCTCGGCCGCCCCGTCCGCGGGCAGGACGCTGGAAATGTCGATCGGTGTGGAAACCGCCGCGGCCCCGGCGAGGAACTGCTCGGCCAGCAGAAACACGCCGCCCGCATATCCCTTGTAGGCATGGGCGCCGGGGAGGCCGCCGTTGGCCTGGCCGACGCTGTGGCTCGTGCGGATCACGATCGTCCCGTCGGCTCCGGGATCAATGTCGGTCCACCGGGCGATCAGTCCGGCGGCATTCTCGCCGGTGCTGAACTCGACCGAATCGTTGCTGATCTTCCAGGCGGCCGCGGAGCTCGCATAGGACGACGCCTTCGCGCCGATGAGCGTCCAGTTGGTGACCCGGTCCGCATAAGCCGCGCCACCGTTGCGGTTGGCGGTGGCCGCAAAGGTGTATTTTTTCATCGGGTCCATCCCGCTCAGGGTGAGGTCGACGTACCACCCGGGGGAATCGCCGTAGCTCATGTTTCCGGCCAGATCGACCACTCCTTTGAAAAGTGATTCCGCATCCGACCCCGGCGGGTACTCGGCGGCATCGCCCGCCGAATTGACGCTGCCGGTGGTGATCGTTTCAGTATAGGTCGCCGTCACCGCCGTGGCCGCTCCCGCCGCCACCTCCTTCAGCAGGCCCGACGACCCCTCCCCGGCAAAGCTGCGGCCGAGGCCGAACGTGGTGACGTTCGGGTCGTTTGTCTGCCCCGGCTTGAAAGCGCTGTCATTGAAAGCGCGCCACCGGTACGGGCCCTCCTTCAGGGTGAACACGCCGCCGGCATACCCCTTGTACGCGTGCGCCCCGGGCATGCCACCACTGGCCTGGCCGACAGTGTGGCTCGTGCGGATGACAATCCGACCGTCGGAGCCGGGATCAATTTCCACCCACCGCGCCACCAGGCCGGCCGCATTGTCGCCGGTACTGAATTCAACCGACTCGTTGGACACTTTGGTGGCACCGGCGGAACTGGCGTAGGTCGCCGAGCCGGCTCCGAGGATCGTCCAGTTGGTCACGCGTTCGGCATACCCCGGGCCGCCGTTGCGGTGGGCGGTGCCGGCAAAGATGTACCGTTTGCCCGGGTCCAGACCGGTCAGGATCAGGTCGACATACCAGCCGGGCGAGTCGCCATAGCTCATGTTGCCCGAGAGGTCGACCTGCCCTTTGAACTCGGCCTCGGCGTCGGACCCGGGCGGATAATCGGCGACATCGCCCGCCGAATTGACACTGCCCGTCGAGAAATGCTCCTCGTACGTCGCCGTGACCGGCGTGTCCTCTCCGGTGGCGACCGATTTGAGCCGCCCGGAACTTCCCTCACCGGCGAAACTGCGGCCCAGTCCGAAGGTCGTGACATTGGGCCCGTTGGTCTGCCCGCTCTTGTAGGCGCTGTCGTTGTAGGCAATCCAGTCGGCGCGCGTCGCGGGGCTCAGCCCGATGACGGCGAGAAGCAGAAGAACACGCCGGCAGTTTCCGGGCAGTGGCGGGATCGGGAATGGCAACCGGGTTTTCATGGAGATGCAGGCAGTGATTTCCTCATGGAATGCTGCCTTGAATTTTCCGGATCAGGAAGCTCGAAATTCGGCAGCTCCACCGGGACGGGTGTGACCGCGCCCGTGCCGATGGGGTCACGCCCGGGCCGATCGGGGGCCACGGCAGCACTCCGCTTTGATGGCGAAGAAGAAACGCGCCCGCCGTGACCATCTGCGTTAAGATACCACAGGGCGGCGCGCCCGGAGTCTCATGAAACGACGGCACTTTTTGAAACATTCCGCGATGAGCGGGGCCGCGCTGGCCCCGCCCGCGACCGTGACCGCGACCACGACCGGGCGGGCCTCCACGCCGACGACACCCGTCGCCGGCTTCGAGCTCGATGAGATGGGCATCCCTGAACTCCAGGAGGGACTGCAATCGGGTCGCTGGTCCTCGGCGGGACTGACGCAGCTCTATCGTGAGCGGATCGAAGCCATCGACCGCGCCGGGCCGGCGCTTCGTTCCGTGTTGTGGGTCAATGCCGAGGCGATGGACATCGCCGCGCGCCTCGACGACGAAAGGAAAGCCGGCCGCCTCCGGGGCCCGCTGCACGGCATTCCCATCCTGCTCAAGGACAATCTGGACACCGGCGACCGCATGCCGACGACGGCCGGCTCGCTGGCGCTGGCCGGTTCGCGGGCGGCCGCCGACGCCTTTGTGGTGGCTCAGCTCCGCGCGGCCGGGGCGATCATTCTCGGCAAGACGAACCTCAGCGAGTGGGCGAATTTCCGAGGCCACCGCTCGACCAGCGGCTGGAGTTCCTGCGGCGGTCAGACCCGCAATCCGTATGTCCTTGACCGGAATCCGTCCGGGTCCAGCTCCGGCTCGGCCGCCGCCGTGGCCGCCAGCCTGGGCGCCGCCGCCGTGGGCACCGAAACCGACGGCTCCATCCTCTCCCCCTCAGCCTATTGCGGGCTGGTCGGAATGAAACCGACGGTCGGCCTGATCAGCCGCTCCGGCATCATCCCGATCTCGCGCTCCCAGGACACCGCAGGCCCGATGGCGAGGACGGTGACCGACGCCGCCATTCTTCTGCAGGCCATGACCGGACGGGATCCGCTCGACGAAGCCATGGCCGACGGCGCCGGCCCCGGTATCGGGGACCTCCGGCTTCTGCTGCAACCCGATGGATTGAAAAGGGCGCGGATCGGAGTGGCCCGCCGGTTTTTCGAGGCTCCGCCACCGGTCCGGTCGGTGCTGGAGGCGGCGCTCGACGCTCTCCGGGACGCAGGCGCGGAAATGATTGACCCTGTCGATGCGCCGGGCCTGGGCGGCTTCGGCGGGCATGAACTGCTGGTGCTGCACCACGAGTTCAAGGCCGGCCTGAATGCCTGCCTCGCGGCCCGCCCGGGCGCCCCGGTCCGCTCACTGGCCGACGTGATCGCCTTCAACCAGGCCCACCGCGACACGGTCATGCCATGGTTCGGACAGGAACACTGCCTGGCCGCCCAGTCGTGCGGCCCGCTGACCAGTCCGGAATACCTCCAGGCCCGCGAGGCCTGCCGGCAGATCGCCCGCCACCAGGGGATCGACGCCGTCATGGATACCCACCGACTCGATGCCGTCGTGGTTCCTTCCGGAGGGCCGGCGCACTCCACCGACTGGATCTTCGGCGACCAGGGCATGCCCACCGGATATTCGGTCGCCGCCGTTGCCGGCACGCCCAGCCTGACAGTTCCAGCCGGCCACGTCCACGGCCTGCCCGTCGGCCTCGCCTTCCTCGGACGCGCCTGGAGCGAAGCCACCCTGCTGCGACTTGGCTACGCCTTTGAGCAATCGACACGGCATCGCCGGCGACCGGAGTTTCGCGCCACCCTGGCAGGCTGACCGCGCTCGCCCCGCTTCGTCCGGCAGCCCATGCGGTTCAACTTTGATGAAAAAACCGCCTGGCTTGCTCCACCAAAATCAGGCCGGGGTCCTTTCCGCCCCGCGCTTCACCTTGCTATTGACCGCGCGTCCGAAAGCACCCCGGATGCACATGGAAACCCGGTCGCCAACACCCCGTTTTCGGGCATTATTTTCCGTGCGGTGTCACGCGAAATTCGTCATCCGGGACGATGAAGTGTCGACAATGGATTCGTTGAGCCTCATGCGCCCGCCTCTTCTTTGAGCCTGAGGAGGCGTGCCGGCAAGTCCGCCGGTGCGAAGAAGATCATTTGCTTGCCCTTCTTGCGTTTCTCCAGCACTCCGCACTCGCCGAGACCGAGCAGGTCGGTCCGTGCGGTTTGATACACCACATTGTGGCTCTTTTGATGGCTGGCGAAGGTGTAGCGCTGGCCCGGATGTTTCAGGGCGTTGCGGATGATTTCCACCTGTCGGTGATTGAACAAATCCAGCACCATCACCACCTCCGTCCTCGGCCGCCTCCTGCACCAATGCTGCCATGGCCGAAGTGAACGTCCGGCGGAATGGGCGGTGTGAACGTCGGGTTTTCTTGGGCTGGATTTTCTTCGGGAACTTCGCCTCCGAACTTTTCTTCCTGGGTTTTCTTGAGGGGTGGAGTTGGGGATGGGTGTGGCGCTGAGCGGGGGTGGATTTTCTTGTGGGGGGAGCGGGGGGAGGAGGGTGAGATGACCGGACTTGCTGATGAGAGTCCCGACGTTTTTCAAGTGCCTGCATTGCAATGAAGAGCGTAAGAGCGAGCCGCGGAAGCGGGGGCGGCAGCGGTACTGTGGGAAGGAGGCGTGTCGGAGGGCGTCGAAGGCGGCCAGCCAGCGGCGATGGTTGAGCCGGCCGGAGAACGCCGGGTACTTCCGCGGGAAGGAGGCCTGCGAGCGGGTGAAGCGGTGGCGGGAGGCGCACCCGAAGCACTGGCAGCGTAAAAAGAAGTCTGGAGGCGGGGATGCGTTACAAGAGATCTGCGCGGAACAAATCGTTCAGGATAAGGGTGTTGAGTAATCCGGTCTCTTGCGTGCGTTACAAGAGATCTGCCAGCCGCAACCGGCTTTTTTTGTCGGGCTTATCGCTGTTTTGACCGCCAATGCGTAACAAGTGCCACCGGGCAGATCGGGGAAGCCCGTGGCGAACTGCAGCAGGCGGGTCTGATCGCCTACCGCCGGCCGTTTTACCAGGTGCTGAGCCTTGAGCCGAGCGTGTCCGGCACGATGGCGCGGGTGCTTCTGTCACCGCCCGCGCGTGTGGGCAGTGTGCGTGAGGTTGGCGAGGTCCTGCGCTCTCTGTTCGGCGTCAAAGAGGAGGGCGACACACGATGATCACCTACGAAATCTACTGCCGTGTGCGGCAGCTTCATCGGGAAGGGGTGCTCAGCTATGCGCAGATCGCTCAGGAACTGAACCTTCATCCCGATACGGTCTCCAAATATGCCGCGCTGGAGCCGAAAAGCAGGTCGAGCCCGAAGAGGAGCAAGATCGCGCTTTATCCGCACTGACCGAGCTGTTCAACGAGGTGAAGGGGAAACACACCCACGTCATCGTTGAGCGCATCGTGGCCGACATCGACGCCATCGTGAAGCAGGTTCGCTTCGACGGCTGGCAGGCCACTGCCCAGGGGGAACGCGAGGTGAAACAGGCGCTGCGGCGCGCCCTGCTCAAGTACAAGCTCCATACTGATCACTCCCTGTTTGAGAGGTCCTATTCGTATATCCGCACCTACTACTGACTCGGCTCAGACTCAGAAACACCCGTGCGTGCCGGGGGCCGGCATGGGCCTGAGGCGGGATCCCGCCGGGTGGCGCGCAAGGAGGAGGCTGCAACGAGACGCCTCCTGCGGGTCGCCTGAGCGGGCGGTGAGGAGTCCACCATCAGGTTTCCCCTCATTGTCAAGGGGACGCCACCGGGCCATCTTCCGGGATGAAAGGACTCATTCTCCTTCCGCTGGTGATCGGGCTGATCCGGTGCGCTGCGGTTGGCGCGGCGGCCGCGCCGCCTCCGGCCCTCGCCGGGTATGCCGGGCGGGTCAGTTACGCGCCGGGAGACACGCTCACGCTGCATGTGTCGACCGCGGCGCCGACCTTCAGTGCGGAAATCGTGCGCCATGCGCGGGAGCCGCAGGTGGTGTGGTCGCAGACCGGTCTGGCCGGGGCCGCGCATCCGGTACCCGACGATGCGTCCTCGAGGGGGTGTCGCTGGCCGGTGGCGGTGACGGTGCCGATTCCTGCCGACTGGCGCAGCGGGTATTATCGGGTCTCGCTGCGGGCCGGGGAGGCGTCGGCCTCGTGTTTTTTTGTGCTGCGGGCGGCCGAGCCCGGGGCCGGCTCGCGCGTCCTCATCCAGCTGAGCACGAATACCTACAATGCGTACAATGCCTTCGGCGGCTTCAGCCTGTATGCTTACAACGGCCTGGGCGGCAACCAAGGCCACCGCGTTTCGTTCGAGCGTCCGCCGGCCAGCCAGTTTGACACCTGGGAGCGGCCGTTTGTCGACTGGGCCGAGGGCGCCGGCATTCCGCTCGAATTCGCGGCCAACAGTGATCTGGAATTCCATCCCGAAATGCTCAAAGCGTACCGCCTCGTGCTCAGCGTGGGGCATGATGAATACTGGTCGAAGCCGATGCGCGACCACCTTGAGGCATTTATCGGCGACGGCGGGAACGTCGCGTTTTTCAGCGGCAACACCTGCTGCTGGCAGGTCCGCAGCGAGGATAACGGGACTGCCCTCACCTGCTGGAAACAGAATTACCACAGCGACCCGGTGTACGGGGCGCGGGCCGGGTACGAAACGCTTTCCTCGCTCTGGAGCCATTTTCTCATCAAGCGGCCGGAGAACGAACTGACCGGGGTCGGATTTCTCTGGGGCGGCTACCACAAAAGCCATGGCCAGTTGATGGACGGCAGCGGCGCCTTCACCGTCCACCGGCCCGACCACTGGCTGTATGAGGGCACCGGCCTGAAGCGCGGTGACAGCTTCGGCGGGAAAGACACGATAGTCGGCTACGAGTGTGACGGCTGCGAGATCGAATGGCGCGACGGCCTGCCGTTTCCGACCCACCGCGACGGCACGCCGAAGTCGTTTGAGATCCTCGCCAGTGCTCCCGCGCAATGGCATCCGGACGACTGCCAATGGTACGACCACTGGGAAAACGGTCGTCAGGGGAATGCCGTGCTCGGCGTCTACACCCGCGGCGGCACCGTCTTCACCTGCGGCAGCACCGACTGGGCCCACGGGCTGGCCGGCGGCGACCCGGTGGTCGACCGCATCACCCGGAATATTCTCGCCCGGCTGTCGAAATGAAACAGACCCCCGCTCGATCCTGCCGGCGACGATCCTGCCGGAGGATTCCGCTCCGCCTCGCGGCGTGGGCGGTCGCTGCGGCCGGAGCCACGGTCGCCGGTCCGTTTGCAACCATGGCCACCCCTGACGCGCCGGGTGCGCAGGAGACGATCCATTTCACCGCGGAAGGCGTGATCA
>JALRGF010000272.1 GCA_023253495.1 Verrucomicrobiales bacterium | reverse complement strand
GGACGTGCCGAATCCCGGCAGCTTCGATTTCCACTTCACATGGCTGGTCTCACTCCACGTGACCGGGGGATCAGCCCCGGGAGCCACCCCGCTGCCGTCCGGACCGCGCCACTGGGGCCAGTCGGCACGGGCCGAAACAAATTGGCAGCCGATCACCGCGGCCGTGGTCAGAAACAAGCAGGCATTCATGGAGTGTCAGAATTCAAAGGATGACTGAGGCAATGGGCGGATGGCAAGACCATCGCTCCGGACGGTCGGGGTACGTCCGGCCGCCCACCGCGGAGGCGCCGCCCGGCGCTTCCGCGACCGAATCCCGCCGGGCTCACGACCCGGCAGTTTCTAGCGGCCGCCGCGACGACCGCCACCACCGTCCCAGCCACCGGGGCCGCCGCGCCGACCGTCCGGAGGGCCGCCACCGGGTCCGCCACGCCGCCCCCGCTCCTCGCGCGAGGCCGTGACCTGTTGTTGGGCTTCCGGGGAGAGGCCGCTGGTGGCCAGCCACCTGGCCGCGGCGTCCGGATCGCTGCGCAGATAGCGGCGCCCGACATCGATGAGCGCGTCCTGCCGTTGCTCGGGATTGGCAATGGCCCCGGCCCACGCAATGGCCGCCTCCGGATCCTCGCCGGACATCCGGCGCGCAATGGTCGCGGAGGCCGCATCCCGGCTCTCGCCCGGCGGCATGCGGGTGACAAATTCGCTCGCCTGAACGCTTTCGGCTCCCTCGTTGCGATCGAGCCACTGGCCGACCACCTCGGCATACGCCCGCGCCTGGTTCGGACCCGTCAGGCCCTCGGCGAACCGCAGCCCCTGCTGCACGTCCTTGCGGCTCAATTCCCCGGCCAGGCCGGCCACCGCGTTGCGGGCATACTCCTGATTGCCATGATCCTTGATGAACTCGGCGGCCTTGGCCGGATCAGCACGGCGCAACTGCTCAGCCACCGTGTTGAACGCCCCGTCTTTCATGGACGCGTCACCGAGCGAGGCAAACCATTCCTTGGCTCCGTCGACACCTCCGGACCGGATCAGCTCCCGCGCCAGGGTCTCGGAAGCGCGGCGGCGATCCCCCTCGTCCTCCAAGGCCGTGGCGTACTTCAGCGCTCCGTCAAAATCGGACTTCGCCAGCCCGCTGATCAACGACTGCGACAACCAGCCGCGGTTGTCGCCCTGATAGTTTTCCAGCCACGCAATCGCCCCCTGCGGGTCCTTGGCCGCCCAGCCGGTGAGCGCGCTGGTCTGGCCCATGCGCGCCTCGCGGTTGTCCTCCTTGCCGAGTGTTTCCATCGCGGCCTTGGGATCCACGCCGCCCCAGGCATACGTGAGCATGCCCATGTACCGCATCGACTCCCAGCCGTTGGTGTTCTCCTTGAGCATGGCGAGGGCGGCCTGGGCATTCTCCGGGGTCAGTTCCTCCATCAGCCGCGCAAAGAGCATCTGGCTCTTGATCGGATTGGTTTCCCGGAGCGCCTCCGTGGCCGCCTGGGTCATGACTTCCGCACTCAGCGGCGTGCCGCTGCCGAGACCGTAGCGCTTGAGGAAATCCAGCACATCGTCATCGCGCGACACCGCCTCGGCGCGGATCGTGGCGGTCTGGCCGGTGCCGGCCGGTTTCAACGGTGCGGGCGCGGAGGCCAACCGGACCGCGGACGCGCCGGCCGCCGCCGCGGACGGACGATCCCCGCTCCAGAGCACCCCGGCATAAAAGGTGCCCGCCGCAATCGCGGCCCAGAGCAGGTTGAGGACGAGAGCTGGTTTTTTCATGGCTCAGAGCTTGGATTTGGCTTCTTCCGGTACGTCGAGCGTGGTCGTGCCGACGTCCTTGATTTCGGTGGTGGATTTGCGGTCGATGGCCATCTGGTTGCCATTGAAGCTGAGAGTGCCGCTGACATGGGTTTCCATTTTCACCAGCGCGCCGTCCTTGAGCCAGAAGCTCACTGACCCCTTGGCGTCCGCCGGAGCCGGCGCCTCGCTGCCGTCACGACGGCGCCCGCCCATGGTCAGCAGGCCCTTGACAGCCTCCTCGGTCAGGTCTCCGCGGATCGTGTCCCCTTCCTTCTTCAGCTCCTTGACCTTGCCCATCATCTCCTCGGCCTGCTGGGCCGGGGTCTTGAAGTTTTCCAGGTTGCGGCCGCCCGGGCCTCCCTGGCCGCCACGGCCCGCACGACCTTCGCCGCGACCGGCCCCACCACCCCCCGGTGCGCCGCCGCCCGGGCGCGCCGCCCGGCGTTCTTCGGGCGTCTGCCAGCCGGCGTCACTCTTGGTGACTGATTTGCCAGCTTTGACAATCGAATCGACCGTCCGCTCGCCCATGGTCGAAGTGAGCCACGAATAGCCGTCCTTGTTCGTCTTGCCACTGGTCGGGCCCGGGCGCCAGCGGCTGCCTTCGGGCACGGTGGTGGTGGTAGTCCATGAATAGTTGGCGGCATCGGCCAGCTTTTGGACCGCCGCCTTGACCTCGTCGCCGGGAGAGGTTTCGGCCCGGGTTACCGGCGCAGCAAAGAAGGCGAGAGTGAGAAGCAGGAACGGGGTGCGTTTCATTGGTGGGTTTCGGGTGATGGTTCGGAGCGGGCGGGAGGCGCCCGGCACAGAGGACAGAAACCAAGGGCCGGGATGGTGCCGGGCGGCCGCAGATTATTGGCCTCCCCTTCATCTTCCGCGACCGGCTCCACCGGACAGATAAAATTCCGAAAAATATTTTGTTTCCCCCTGGGAAAAGCGGCTGTCCGGTGGCTGGTTTGGCGGCAGCATTCCTCCGGACCATGTCTGACGCGATCACCGATGCCCAGCTGCTGCGCGCCTTCGCGACGTCCCGTGACCAGCGGGCGTTCGCCGAGCTGGTCGCCCGGCACAAGAACATGGTGTTCAGTACCGCCCTGCGGCGCACCGGGCACGCGGACCTCGCGGCTGATATCGCGCAGCACGTGTTCCTCGCTCTCGCCACCAAGGCGGCCTGGCTCAGCACCAGGCCGAACATCGGAGGATGGCTCTACAAATCAACCATCCTTGAAACCGCCCGCCGCCAGCGCGACGAAGCCCGACGCCACGCCCGCGAACGCCGCTACGCCGAAGAAGA
>JALRGF010000231.1 GCA_023253495.1 Verrucomicrobiales bacterium | reverse complement strand
GCTTCTTCGTCACTCGTGAAACCAGCTTTCCCTTATCCTGTAGCGAATGCGCTCAGTGAAGCGCAGATTCTTCAACTCCATTCCCTTTTTCAACAGGAGTGGTGGAGCGTTGGCCGCTCCCTCGACGACGTTCGCACCATGCTTCAACACTCCAGCCTGGTTTTCGCCATTTCGGACCCGGATACTGACCAGCTGAGCGCGCCATGTTCTATGAGCGCCTCGGCTTCACGTCCGAACTTGGCGACCTTCTGTTGATGCGTCGCGGTCAGGAATCGCCTGCGGGCCAAAGCGGCTGAACAGGACGGAGCACCCGGCCGCGGGGTCGCCCCGAGTGCCAGCCGCCATGCCCCCGGCGGGACAGGCACCGTGGGCAGCGGAGAGCGCGGGGCTTCCGGCGGCGGGCCGGGGGGTAATTTCCGGGTGCGTTCCGGGCCGGCCTGATTATGGCGTTGGGATGCGATTTTTTCTGTCCGCGGCCGACTGGCCACCGGAGGCGACGGAGGTGTTTCTGGACGAAGCGGAGTCGCGGCATGCCGCGTCGGTCCTGCGGGTACGGGCGGGTGACGGCGTGGACATTTTTGATGGGGCGGGGCGGGTGGCGGCGGCGGTGGTGATGGAGGCATTGCGGAACCGGGTGAGGGTGCGGCTGGGGGCGGTTCGTCGCGTCGAGGCGCCGGCGGCGCGGCTGATACTGGCGGTCGCGGTACCCAAGGGGTCGACGATGGAGTGGATCGTGGAGAAGGCGGTGGAGCTGGGGGCCACGGAAATCATTCCGTTGCTGACCCGGCGCACCGTGGTCCGGCTTGATCGCGCCGAGGGGGCGGCGCGGCAGCGCAAGTGGGAGAAAGCGGCCGTCGAAGCGGGCAAACAATCCGGACAGGACTGGCTGCCGCGGGTGCGGGCCCCCCTCACGCTGGAGGAGGCGCTGGCCGCGGCGCCGCCCGGTGCTTTCCGGTGGCCGCTGGTCGCCAGCCTGCAGCCGGACGCCCGGCCGATGGCATCGGTACTGCGCGAGGCGGCTGCCGACCGCCCGGCGGACGCGCCCGGCCTGGCGGACGCCGCGATCTGGATCGGTCCGGAAGGAGATTTTGATGCGGGCGAATACGCCCAACTGCGCGCCGCCGGCCTGCGGCCGGTCACCCTCGGCCGGCTCGTCCTCCGTGTGGAAACCGCCGCCTTGTATTGTCTGAGCGTCGTCCGCCACCATCAGCAGGCGCCCTGCTGATGCCTCCCCTTCCGATTTCCCTTTGAAAACCCGGGCGCCCCGCGTTGTCTCCACTCCATGTCGTCGAAATATGATCTTGTTGTCGTGGGCGGCGGACCGGCGGGGTACGTCGGCGCCATCCGAGCCGCCCAGCTGGGCAAAAAAGTTGCGTGCGTGGAAAAAGAACGCGCTGGCGGCACCTGTCTGAACTGGGGCTGCATTCCGACGAAGGCGCTGCTCAAGAATGCCGAGCTGTATCATACCCTGACCCACAAGGCCGCCGAGATGGGCCTGAAAATCGGGGAATTGTCCTACGACTGGACGGCCATCATCGGGCGCAGCCGCAAGGTGAGCGACAAGATGGCCGGCGGCATTGAGTTCCTCTTCAAGAAAAACAAGGTCGACTACATCCGGGGAGAGGCCGCCCTCGACGGTCCGGGAGCGGTCACGGTGACCGCGGCCGACGGCACCAAATCGTCGGTCGAAGGCACCCACATCCTGGTGGCGACCGGCTGTGTGAGCCGCGACCTGCCGGGGCTTCCTTTCAACGGCACGACGGTCATCAGCAGTCACGAGGCCATGGTTCTGCCCGCGCAGCCGAAGGACATGCTGATCATCGGGGCGGGTGCCATCGGCATTGAGTTCGCTTATTTCTACCAGTCATTCGGCACGAAGGTCACGGTGATTGAAATGATGCCGAACCTCCTGCCGGTCGAGGACACCGAGGTCAGTCAGGCGCTGGAAAAATCATTCAACAAGCTGGGCGTGGCCATCCGCACCGGCACCAAGGTCGTGGCGACCCGGGACCATGGGACCCACGTCGAGGTCACCGTGGAAAAAGACGGCAAGCAGGAAGTACTGAGCGCCGCCGTCTGCCTGGTCGCCATCGGGGTCAAACCGCTGCTGCCCGGCGGCACCACCCCCAAACTCACCGAGCGCGGGTACATCCAGACCGACGCCCGCTATCAGACCAGCCTGCGCGGGGTCTATGCCGCCGGCGACATCATCGGTCCTCCGTGGCTCGCCCACGTTGCGATGTACGAGGCCGTCCAGGCGGTCAACGGCATGTTCGATCCCCGGTTCAAACCGAAAAAGGTGGAACTCTTCCCCGGCTGCACCTACTGCCAGCCGCAGGTGGCCAGCATCGGCCTGACCGAACGCGCGGCGCGCGACAAGGGACTGAAATTCAAAGTCGGCAAATTCCCGTTCCTGGCCAGCGGCAAGGCGGTGGCGGCGGCCGACGCCGAAGGTTTCGTCAAGGTCCTGATTGCCGAACCGCACGGCGAAATCCTCGGTGCCCACATCATCGGTCACGACGCCACGGAAATGATCGCCGAGTTCGGCCTCGCCATGAACAGCGAACTGACCTACGAGGACATCGAAGCCACCATCCACGCCCACCCGACCCTCGCCGAGGCCATGCACGAAGCGGTCAGTCAGGCCGTCGGCCATGCCATCCACATCTGAACCGCTGATCGCCGTCGACGGCCTCACCGTCCACCGCGAGCAGACTGTCATCCTCGACCGCGTCTCGTGGTCGATGTTCCCGGGAGAACACTGGGTCCTGCTCGGAGCCAACGGCTCGGGCAAAACCTCCCTGCTCATGGCCCTCACCGGGTACCTCATGCCAACCGCCGGCGGCATCCGCGTACTCGGCCGGACGTTCGGTGAAACCGACTGGCGCGACCTGCGCCGCCACATCGGCATCGTCAGCAGCAACCTCCGGCAGCGCATCGAGGAAAACGAGTCGGCCCGCGAAGTGGTCGCTTCGGGCAAATACGCCATGCTCAATTTCTGGGGCCCGCTGACCCGCGCCGATCGCCGCGACGGCCACGCCTGGCTGGAACGCGTCGGCTGCGCCGCCCTGGCCCGCCGCCCGTGGGCCGTGCTCTCCCAGGGCGAACGCCAGCGCGTCCTCATCGCCCGCGCTCTCATCGCCTCACCGCGCCTGCTCATCCTCGACGAACCCTGCGCCGGCCTCGACCCGGTCGCCCGCGAACGCTTCCTCGCCTTCGTCGACTCCCTCACCCGCGACCCGTCCGGACCCAGCCTCATCCTCGTCACCCACCACATCGAGGAAATCACCCCGGGATTCACCCATGCCCTGCTGCTCG
Source organism: Verrucomicrobiales bacterium (assembly GCA_023253495.1). Lineage (GTDB taxonomy): Bacteria > Verrucomicrobiota > Verrucomicrobiia > Verrucomicrobiales > V1-33 > CAJBME01. The sequence goes on along the minus strand of JALRGF010000231.1, from coordinate 767 downwards.
GCGGCGGACGCACCCTCGCCGCCGGGCCCCGCCGGCAGGTACTCACCGCCTCCCACCTCTCCCGGGTCTTTGCCGAACCCGTGCGCCTCCAGAACCGCCACGGACGCCTCTCCCTCCGTTTCCCTCATCCCCCGGCCGCCCTCAGCCCACCGGAATAATGTTCGCATGAGCAATTAATGTTATGATTTTCAAAAATATCCGCAATTAACTCTGGAATCGTGAACCAATCATGACTATCAGTAACGCAGGAACTTTCTTCCCGCTCCTGCGCCATGTCGACGCACTCCAAAAACTCCCGTCCCCGCTATGTTCACAAGCTGGTCATGGACCACGGCGCGCCGCACCCGTCGGTTGATGTCGAGGAAGTGGACCTGCAAGAGCGACTGGCCGATCTGGAAGAGCTGGTCGCCACGGCTCCGGTGCGGGAGCGTCGGCGGCGGGAGGCGGCGCGCTTTGTGGTGCCTCCCGAAGAAGATCGCGTGCCGCGCGGCGAGCGCCGGCTGAGCAAGCGGGAGCAACTGGCCCTCGCCCGCGAGCGCCGGCGGCATATTTTCGTTTCCGTGGTGCTGGTGGTCGCTCTGATCGCACTGCTCAAACTTCTGGCGCATCTGTTGCGCGCCTGAGGCGTGGGTTCGGTCGGGGATTTTGGACAGTGGTAGCCGGGGCTCTGGAGAACCGCCTGGCTCCTTGCTTCTTTCGGTGCGTCCGTTCAGAGTGCCGGTCCGTTAGCCAACGACTGCCGCTGCATGGTTGAGATCGATTCCCTG
>JALRGF010000302.1 GCA_023253495.1 Verrucomicrobiales bacterium | reverse complement strand
GAGGAAATTCTCTTCCTTATCGGCGGGCATGTAGTCGATCTGGTCGGTGACGCGGCCGTTGACCACCTTGCGGTAAGGCGTCTCGATGAAACCGAAGTCATTGATGCGCGCAAAGGTGCTGAGCGAGCTGATCAAACCGATGTTCGGACCTTCCGGCGTTTCGATCGGGCAAATGCGGCCGTAGTGCGAAGGATGCACGTCGCGGACTTCGAATCCGGCGCGGTCGCGGCTGAGACCGCCGGGCCCGAGGGCGGAGAGGCGGCGCTTGTGGGTCAGTTCGGACAGCGGATTCGTCTGGTCCATGAACTGGCTGAGCTGGCTGCGGCCGAAGAAGTCGCGCACGAGGGCGGAGAGCGCCTTCGGGTTGATGAGTTTGGCCGGGGTCATGCCCTCGACGTTGACGTCGAAAAGGGTCATGCGCTCCTTGACCAGACGCTCGGTGCGGCTGAGACCGACGCGGCACTGGTTGGCGAGCAGTTCCCCGACGGCGCGGACACGCCGGGAACCGAGGTGGTCGATGTCGTCGAGCAGGCCGTCCCCGTTCTTCAGTTTGAAGAGGTATTTCATGGCGGCGACAAAGTCGTCCTTGGTCATGATGCGCTCTTCCTCACCGAGCTTGAGGCTGAGTTTCTGGTTGATCTTGTAGCGGCCGACGCGGGTCAGGTCGTAGCGCTTGGGATCGAAGAACAGGCGTTTGAGCAGGCCGCGGGCGTTGGGCACGGTCGGCGGGTCGCCCGGGCGCAGCTTGCGGTAGATGTCCTTGAGGGCCTCCTCCTCGTCCTTGGCCGGGTCTTTCTTGAGCGACTTGATGAGGGTGTCGTCCTGATCTTTGATATCGACGACCGGCACACTCTTGTGGCCGAGGTCGAGGAGCTGGCGGACGATGCCGACGGTGAGCGGTTCGTAAGCGCGGGCGACGATGATTTCGCCGTCGAGCACGTCGCGCACCGGGAGCTTGGTGGCAAGGGCTTCCTCTTCCGGGTTTTTGGAGAGCTTGAAGTCGTCGACGCGGTAAAATTCGCGCAGGATTTCCTCGTCGGTGGCGAACCCGATGGTGCGCAGGAAGGTGGTGGCGAGGAACTTGCGGCGGCGGCGGCGGCGGTCGAGGTAGACGTAGAGCAGGTCGTTGGTGTCGAACTGCACTTCGAGCCACGAGCCACGGTCGGGGATGATGCGGAAGCCGTAGAGGCGTTTGCCGTTGAGGTGGAAGGTTTCCTCAAAGCAGATGCCGGGGGATCGGTGGAGCTGGGACACGACGACGCGCTCGGCGCCATTGATGACAAACGTGCCGCGTTCGGTCATGAGCGGCAGTTCGCCCATGTAGACACGTTCTTCTTTTTTGCCGGTTTCGTCGGTCAGGGTGAAGGTGACGTAGAGCGGGGCGGAGTATGTTTCGCCATCCCGCTGGGCCTGGTGGGCGGTCAGCTTCGGTTCGCCGATCTCGTAATGGGAAAAATCGAGGACGCTTTTCTCATCGTAGCTGGCGATCGGGAACACCTCCTTGAACACCGCCTGCAGTCCGGTGACCAGCCGTTTCGAGGGCGGCACATCCTGCTGCAGGAACTCCGCGTAAGACTCGATCTGGACCTCGATCAGATTCGGCGGCTCGACGATTTCCTGGATTTTTCCAAACGAGATGCGGTCGGACATGGCAGTGGAGCAGTGGGGTGTGGGCTGGCGGGAAAGAACAGGCGGAAAATTTTCTAAAAAAGAACGTCCGGGGCCGGCTTCGGCGGGCCGCGGGGGCTCGTCGAGCGACGAGCGGGCACCGAAAATCAGCGCGGGCCGGCCGCGGGGCGGACCGCAGGCCGGCTTGGTCCCGGCCGTGGAATCAACACTAATGGTTGATTTTCAATCACAAACTTCAAATCACAAAGACAAGGAACAGGGGCTGGCAGCATGGGCAGAAACAGAGTGTGACTTGAAAAAAAGTCTTGTCAAGGAGACGACGAAAGCCGGTCTCGACCGGGCAGTCGACGCAGCGACCCCGAGCGATTCCGGCTGACTATTTAAAGCTGGGGGAAAAATACGGATCGGGGGGCGGCTTGTCCACTGAAATCTGCCTTGGTCGGCAATGCCGGGCCCGGGAAATCGGGCTTGCCCGGCGCGGTGGTTTGGCGGCATACACAGGCGATGTTGCGTATGCGTTTGGCCGGGAGAAGGAGGCAGATCCGCTGGTTTGCGGGGGTCTGCCTGGTGCTGGGGGCAGGCGCGGTCGGGCTGCGGGCCGGGGATCCGCTGGGTATTGCGAGCGGCGGCCGGACCGGGACCGTGGTGGTGGTGTCGCCGGAGGCCGGGCTCCCGGAGGTCACGGATGCGGTCGGGGAGCGGCAGCGTGGCCGGGATCCGGGCGGCCGCCGCAATGCCGAATGGCTGGCCGCGGTCGATCTGGTGACTTATGTCGAGCGGATGACCGGGGCTGCGCCGCCTCTGGTGTTTACGCGAGACGGGATTGATGCCGCGCTGGCCGGTCCGACGCCGGTGATTCTGGTCGGGGAAGAGGCGCTGGCGGCGCGGCCGGGGTGGGCGGCGCGCGTCCGTGCCGGCGCGAAACCGGATCCGGTGCTGCGGGCCGATGTCATCGGACTGCACCGTGACGGCACCCGTGTTTTCGTGGCCGGCAACCACGATGAAGCTCACTATTACGCAGTTTCCGCGTTGCTGCATCACTGGGGGTGCCGGTGGTATATGCCGACGGATTTCGGCGAGTGTATTCCGGAGCGCCCGGAACTGACCCTCGGGGAGCTGGACCTCGTGCATGCCCCGCCGTTTGAGGTCCGGCGCTACTGGCTTTCGTGGAATGCGTCTGACGACGGCGCGGCGGCCTTCCGGCGGCGCAACTTCATGAATCATGATCTGGTGGTGCCTTCCGGCCACGCGCTCGACGCCTACACGCGGGAGCTGGTTCCGGAAGGCGGTACGATGTTTGAAGTGCCGGTCTCCGAGGAAGCCACCATCCGGCACGTCGCCGCGAAGACCGCAGACGCGTGGATCCGCGGCGACGATTTCTCCCTCGGCATGGAAGATGGGATTTACCAGTCCGACTCGCCACGCGACCGCGAACTCAAGGGGCTGCAGTACGACAAGTATTTCCTGCAGCCGTCGATGACCGATTGTTTCATGACGCTTTACAACGGGGTGGCCCGGACGCTGGGCGAACGCCACCCGGGAAGCCGCTCGAAAATCGGATTTCTCGCGTATTCGAACATGACCCTTCCGCCGGTGCGGGTCACCCGGGCGGAGCCGCCCCTGGTCTGTTATCTGGCACCGATTGACATTGATCCGATCCACGGCATGGACGATCCGCGTTCGCCCCCGCGCCGGGAGTATCGGGACATGGTGTACGGGTGGTCCCGGGTGATGGACGGGCGGGTGGTCATCTATGATTATGATCAGGGCATGATGGTCTGGCGGGATCTTCCCAACCCCTCGATCCAGATGCTTGAACAGGATTTTGCCCATTACCGAAAAGCGGGCGTGCTGGGTGTGGATACGGAAAGTCGCGGCGCCATCGGTACCACCTTTCTCAATCTGCACTGCCGGGCCCAGCTCCTCTGGGACCCCTCGCGGAAGGTGAAAGACATGCTGGCTGAGTTTTATCCGGCATTTTACGGACCGGCGGCCGGGCCGATGGCCGCCTACTGGTCGGCCATCCTCAACGCCTGGACCACCACCCTGGTCACGGAACACGAACACTTCGTGATTCCGGCCATTTACACCCCGGAACTCATATCCACCCTGCGCCGCCACCTTCAGGATGCCGAAGCCGCCATGGCGTCCCGGCGGCGCGACGCCGCCCCGTCGGACCGGGACCGGAAGTTTCTCGAACGGCTTGATTTCACCCGCCACAGCTTCGCCATCATCGAGGCGTATGCCGCGATGGTGGCCGCGGCGGCCACCCGGGGCGACTACGCCGAAGCCGTTCGCTTCGGCGAACAGGGGCTGGCGGCGCGCGAAGCGCTTACCGCCATGAACAACACGTTCACCACCTACCAGCGCCGCCATCCGAAACCGGGTGCCGGCCCCGGCGGCATGCCCGAGGAGGGACCGGCTTGGTGGCCGGGGGAAGTCCAGCAGTACCGCGACCTGCAGACGCTCGTTGATGGCACCCGGGGGCGCCTGGTGGCCCGGTTGCCGCTCGACTGGGCCTTCCGTCGTGACCCGGCCGGACGCGGCCGGGATGACGGCTGGGGGCTGCTCGCCCCCGACCTCGCCTACTGGCACCGCCAGGGTGCGACCATGACCCCGGAAGCCCGCAAGGACCATCCGCCCGACCAGTGGGAAATGGTGCGGACCGACCTTTATCTCCAGGCTCAGGGAGTGCGCTCCCCCGATTCCCAGAGCTATTCGGGAGACGGATGGTACACGACGGAAATGGAGCTTTCCGCCGATCAGGTCGACGCCCCGATCCGCCTGATGTTTCCCGGGCTCTTCAATGAATGCCGGCTCTATGTCGACGGCCGGGAGGTTGCCCACCGCGCCGGCTACAAGCCGCTCTGGTGGCACAACGACTATCGTTTTGAATGGGATGTGGACCTGACCGGCCGCCTCCACCCGGGCCGCCAGCGGATCACCCTGCTCCTCCGGATCCCCAATCATTTCGGCGGCCTGTTCCGCCGGCCGTTCCTCTACTCCCCGGTCACCGATGCGGGGAAGCCCGCCCCCGGGTAAACCGCCGGCCGGGATGCGCGGCCCGTCACTCCGCCTCTCTCACTCCCCGAGATTGACCACCACTCCCGGAATGGCGGCACGCAGCCGGTCGGCACCGGCCGGCGTAACCTTGGTGTTGAAAAGGAAGATTTTCTGCAGTTTTTTCAGACCGGTGAGGTGCTCGATGCCGGCGTCAGTGACCTGGGTATCGAAAAGATTGAGCGATTCCAGATCGCTCAACCCCTTGAGGTGAACCAGAGCGGCGTCGGTGAGCGCGTTGCGTTTGAGTTCGAGGCGCACCAGGTTGCGCATGCCGGCCAGCGGAGCGAGATCGGCGTCCTTGATGCGGGTGCGGGTGAGGTCAAGAGCCAGAACATTGGCGGCGATGGGGGTGAGGTCAGCGAGGTTGATCGGGCCGGCCTCGTAGTGGGTCAGATTGATATCGAGCAGCGCCCCGTTCGCCGACATCGGACGGATGACCGCGCCCCCCTCGGTGAGACGGGCCACCGCATCGGCCGGCGGCGGGGCGAGCGACTTGCTTTTTGCTTCCTCCAGCGCGCCGCCGGGAGTGGCGGCCGCCATCGGCGCCTTGCCCGGAGCGGACGCACCGTCACCGAAATCCGCACCGGCCTGAATCCACGCCTTGACCATGGCGATGACATTGGCCGGCAGCCGTCCGCCCTTGTCCGGCGGCGGCATCAGCTCCTCGTCGTCCGGAGTGATCATCCGCTGGTAAAGCGAGCTGAGTTCGAGGTCGCCGCCGACCACCACCGGGTGACCGGCACCCTGTTTGATGGCGGCGACGGTGTCGAGCCGCAGATCCCCCTTCTGTTTGGAGGGACCGTGGCAGTCGACGCACTTCGAATCGAGGATCGGCTTGATCTTGGTGGCGAAAAAGTTCGCCGGCAGCTTCGGGCCGGCGACGGAGGCCGCGGCGGGTTTCGGCGGTGCGGCGGGAGCCGCGGCCACAGGCGGCGCGGCAGGAATCGCGGGAGCTTCCGGAGGCACGGTGCCTGCGGCTTCCGGCGGGGTGGTGGACGCCGGTTCGGCGACGGTGCTCCCGGTGCTCCCGGTGCTCCCGACGCCGCCACCGGACTCAGCCGCCGCGGGCGGAGCCGGCGGGCTGTCCGGCCCGAGCAGGGAGGCCAGAGTGGGCGATTCCGGGATGGGCGCCGTCGCCGGGGCGGGTTCGGCCGGGGCGGCTGTTTCTGCGACCGGGGCGGGAGCGGGTGGTACGGGAGCCGCGGTGGCGGCCACGGCCGGTTGGCCCCATGACTGCTGCCACTGCCGCACCGCCGAGGCCAGCGACGGAGTGGACGCCCGGCTGAGAGGCATTTCACTGACGCCGACGAGAGAGAGGAGGAAAGCACACACCACCGCGACCCGGTAGCCGATGATCAGGCCTTTCTGGGCGCTGGTGCGGGGGACCACGATGCGGCCGGCGAGTTGCGGGACGGGATTCAGGCAGAAAAGCTGCTGGTCGCGCGCCCGCCGCTTCAGGTAAAACGACACGGCGATGACCGCCGCCACCAGACCCATCCACGTTGCAAACATCTGCAACTGGCCGCCGGCCCGGCCGGCCGGTGAAAACGCGTAAGCCAGCCCGGCCACCGCGGTCGCCACCCCGGCCGCCCCAAACAGAAGAAACAAAATGGCCGGCTCGACCTCCCGGTTTTTTTTCCACTGGGCGAAAAACTCCAGGAACAGCACCGCCGCCATGAAGCCGGTGGGCAGGTAGAGCAGGGCGTTGAAGAGATGGCCGGTGGCCACGTCTCCCGCCTCCAGGGCGGCCGTGACACCGGGGGACTCGGCGGCCCGCGCCCACGACGGTGCTGCCAACACCGCCGCCGTCAGGCCGGCCGGCGGGATGAAGCGCGGCCAGCGGAGAATCATGAAGCGGGGTTCAGGCGAAGAACGACATGATCGGCTTGCCGCTGTCGGCGACGCGGAACGGCCGCTTGGAGGGCGAATAGACGATCTGGTCCAGCGGCAGCCCGAGCGCATACGCGATGGTGGCGTTGAAATCGGGCACGCTGACCTTGCCTTCGACCACGGTTTCGCCGCGCTCGCAGGTTTTGCCGTGCACCATGCCGCCCTTGATGCCGCCGCCGGCCAGCAACCCGGAGAACGCCTGCGGAAAATGATCGCGCCCGTCGTCGTCGTTGATGACCGGGGTGCGCCCGAACTCGGTGGCCAGGCAGACGACCGTTTCCTCCAGCAGCCCGCGCCGCTCGAGGTCGGTCAAGAGCGTGGAAAGCGCCTGGTCCAGCGTGCCCGCGAGCCGCTCGACCGACGTGAAATTGTTCGAGTGGGTATCCCAGCCGCCGAGGGTGACCTCGATGAAGCGGACGTCATGTTCCACGAGGCGCCGGGCGAGCAGGCACCCCTGGCCGAAGCCGTTGTTCCCGTAGGCTTCGCGCACCGCCGCCGGCTCCTGGCTGAGGTCAAAGGCCTTCAGGTCCTCGCTCTTCATCAGGCGGAGCGCGTCGTCGTACATGTCCTTGTAGGCGCGCACGTGTTTCTGGTTGTACTTCTGATGGAAGGCTTCATCGAACTGCTGAGCCAGCATCAGGCGGTCGTTGAATTCCTTCTCGCTGACATTCATCCGGCTGTTTTTCACGCCCTCGGTGGCGCTGCCGAGAACGAGCGGGGCGTACTTCGACTCCATCCACCCCGCGCCCCCGCCGGTGGCCCCGCCACCGATGCGCACACTGCCGGGCAGGGTGCGGTTGGTGCGGCCTTCGTGTTTCTGGATCCATGCGCCCAGACCCGGATGGGTGATGGTGCCGCGCATGGTGTAGCTGGTATGCATGTAATAGTTCCCCTGCTCATGCGCGCCCTGCGTCGTGCTGATGCCGCGCACCAGCGAGGCGACATCCATCTTTTTGGCGAGGCCGGGGAGGTACTCGGAAAGGAAAACGTCGTCGGCCGCGGTGCTGATCGGTTTGACCGGGCCGGCCACCTCGCCCGTCTTCGGATCGAGGGTGTCGACATGGGTCATGCCGCCGGACATGTAAAGATAAATGACATTGCGGGCGGTGGGCTTGCGCAGCGGGCCGGCGGCCGGTCGGCCTTGGGGATCGGCGGCGGCGCGGGCGAGGAGCGGAGTGAACACACTCACTCCGAGAAAAGTCTTCGTCGCGTGGGCCAGGAACCGGCGGCGGGTGAGTTCGTCGGATTGGAGCAGCAGGTTTTTCATGGTGGGCAGAAGCAGAGTGGTGGCGGGGGCGGCCGGCGACACCCGCGAGGCGTCACCGGAGCGCGGCGGATCATTGGATAAAGGAATATTCGCGGGTGTTGAGAAGGGCCCAGGCGACTTTGCGGAGCGCCGGGTCGGCGCCGTCCGCCTTGATCTGGCCGGCGACAATCTGTTTTTCGCGCTCGTTGGGCCGGCGGGACATCAGGGTGAGGAACAACTGGTCGCGCTTTTCGTCAGCGGTCGTCACGCCATAAAACACCTTGCCAAGCTCGCTCTGTTTGGCCGTCAGGTCGTTGAAAAGCCGGCTGTTGAGCATGAGGAGCGCCTGGGTGACCGAGGAGTCGGTGCTGGCGGCCTGGATGTTTTCGCGCTCGGACTGGCCGAACTCGCGCAGAAAATGCCCGGTGGGTGCCGGCGACGGCAGCTCCGACGCCCGGATCCAGGAAGCGTCATAGCCGGCCCACTTCTGCTGGTCGGCCTGACTGACGATCGGCTCCGGCTTTTTCATTTTTTCCTTGTCCGCCATCATCGCCGGTGCCGGCGAACGGAACGGGCCGGCGGCGGCCTGGGAGGCATCGGCCCGGTGGGCGTCCTCGACTTTTTTGCGCGCTTCCGCGCGGGCGGCCTCGAGGGTGTCCATTTCCGTCTGGGCCGCCTTGATGCCGGCGGCGTCGTTGGCGGCACGGGCGCTGGCCAGCTTCTCGCGCCACGGCCGCTGTTTGTCATTGAATTCTGTTTCCACCTTGGCGCGGTCGGTGGCGTAGGCGAGCAGGGCGCGACCGTTGCCGGCGCGGAGCTTGTCCTGAATCTGTTCGGCGCGTTCCCGCATTTTCGCCAGCTCCGCATTGTAGCCACCACCGCTCCGACGGTCATCCGAATACGGGATGACCATGGCGACCATGGAGTCCCAGAGCTGCTCGGCGGTCATCCGGCGGACGATCGGGCCGGGGAACCGGTACTCTTCGACATTGAGCACTTCCTCGGTGGTGGCGGCCCGCTGGTAGATGCGGGAATGGTAAATCGTGCGCAGGAAGCGCTTCATGTCATAGCCCACCGCTTTCATGTGCTGGGTCAGGAAGGCCATGAGCGCCGGATTGCTGGCGAGCTGGGAAGCGTCGTTCTTGTGGCGGTCGAGATCCACCTTTTTGATGTCGTCGACCGGCTCGATCAGTCCGATGCCGAAAGCGCTCTTCCAGAGCCGGTTGGCGACGACGGTGGTGAACGTCGGGTTTTCCGGGCTGACCATCCAGTGGGCGTAATTGTCGAGCATCCCTTTGCCGGTCTTGATTTTCTCGCGGCTGAAAACCGGCTGCGGTTTGACGATTTCGCCCGGTTTCCCCTCGCGCGGGCTCGGGTTCTTCGGATCGCCCCGGAAATCCGAAGGCAGCGCCTGCTGGCGGGTGGCATCGTGGCGGATGCCGTAGCTCAGCGGCTCCAGCAGGTCATTGAGCACGTCGTCCACTCCCGGGGCGACGAGTTTTTTGGCATCGGACTTCGAGAGTTTCTTTTTCCCGGTGGCTTCGGCGATGATCTGGCGGCTGCTGACCCGGGTATCGATGCCCACGGTGTACGCCGCCATTTCGTAGAAATCGCGCTGTTTGTAGTCGTCAAAAGGATGGTTGTGGCACTGGGCGCAGGCGACGCGGCTGCCGAGGAAGATCTGGGTGGTATTCGCCATGTTGTCCAGCGGCATGCCGGCGTCGCGCATGTAGTAACCGACGGCGCCCGACTCCCAGACGTATCCTTCGGCGGTCAGCAGCGAGTGGACCAGCTTGTGGTACGGCATGTTTTCCCGCAGCTGCTGTTTGATCCAGGAAGCGTACGCGTCGCCCGCGCCGGACTGGCCGTTTTCATTGGCGTTTGATTTGATGCGGAGGATGTCAGCCCAGTAGTTGAACCAGTGGCTTACGTATCCCTCGGACTGCAGCAGCGAGTCAATGAGCCGGCTGCGTTTTTCCGCCGAAGGAGCCGGGTCATCCAGAAAGGCGCGCGCCTCCGCTGCCGTCGGGATCCGTCCGATTGCATCAAGATAAATCCGGCGCAGGAAAACTTCGTCCGTTGCCGGTTCGTTCGGCTTCAGGCCGGCTTTGGTGAGCGCCTCTGCGACCAGTCTGTCAATGGTGGCGCTGGCGGCCTCCACGGGCGCGGCCGGGGCACCGCGAAGCGCACCCGCCATCGACAGCACGGCTGCGAGCGACGCCACCGGGCGGAGCCACTGGTGGAATGTCCGGGCAAAAGCAATTCGGTTCATGAGCGGGACGTTTCCTGAGTATACAGTCGGCGGGGGATTCTTGGCAATGGGAACTCGGCTGGGGCTCACTGGCCCATTCCCTCGAGGGCACCGAGATCGGCCGGCGGCTTGATGCCGAGGGACTCGAGGTTTCTGGCCGCCTCGGTGCGGCGGCGCTGGCGGTCAGCCTCATAGGCGGCACGCTGATCCGGACGCAGCACGGCCAGGATCGCCTCGTCGCGCGAAACTCCCTCGGTCAGGGCGGCCGCATCCGATCCCAGCCCCTCCAGCCGCATGGCCGGATCATAATCGGGCGACGACCGCGCCATGATCGCAAACACCTTGTCCTGCTGGGCGTCGTCGAGTTGAACGACCTCATTGAGCCTGGAGACGCGGCGGTTGGCCTCCCTCTCGACGGTGGCCGCACGCTCCTGAAGGCGATCGGTCTTGTACGCGCTCAGCTGTTCCGGATTGAGAGTACCGGCCATCACCTCGTCCAGCCCATCGTCCGGCCGCTGCCCACGGCCGGCAGCCATCAGGTCCTGCAGGCTGGCATCGGGTTTGTCGAGCAGCTCCCGGCCCTTCGCCGCATCCGCCTCGCTTTTGTCCTCAAACCACTTTTTGATAGTTTCCTGCTGCTCCGCACTCAGGGCATACTTCTCGGCCAGCTCGGCGACACGCCGCTCGGCCATGGCCTTGGTGCCGCGACGGCGCGCGTTGTCGAGCAGCGGCCCAAGCGTCTTGAGCAGCGGCCTGGCCTGCTGGAAAACCGTGTTGAGATCCGTGGGGCCTTCCGGGGTGGGCGGCGGGGCGTCGGCGGTGGCTGCGACGGGAGCGGTCTCCCTGGCTTCCAGCGAGGCGATGGTGCGCCGGGCGGCGGCCAGCTCCGCCTGCAAGGTGGCCAGCTGCCCCCGCAGGGCGGCGGAGCCGTCAGCGGCAGCGGAGGCACCCGCGGCCGGCGGACGGATCAGCGTCGAGGAAATCCAAGCGCCGGCCCCACCGCCGAGAACGAGAAGCAGGCCGCCAAGTGCGGTGGATTGAAGCAGAGTCATGGAGGTGGCTGAAGTGAAATCGGAAGCTGTCGCCGGCAATTCAGGACGCGCTGTAAAAGATAAACGCTGTTCGCCCCTCCCGCCACAGGAGAAAATGTACGGGAAACGGCCGGTCCCGCGGCGTGCCCGCACCGGCTCGCGTATTCACGGGTCGACCGAAGAGACCCCACACCGGGCCCCCATCACCCGTCGTTCTCCGATCCATCCCCGCCCTCAGGCCTCGCCCATCATTCAGGAAAGCCTCGCCATGGGGTCGCGGGTTACCCCCATCCCGGCCGCGACAGCTGGTCCGCTTCGCCTGCCTCATGAGCCCTGCCGGAACCGATCGCGTTCCGGGCACCGGAAAAAACGGGAGGCGGCATCCGATGCCTCAAGCCACTTCCCGGCACCCGCCCTTCCGGATACCTCTTGCTCCCCCCTTTATTTCCCCGGCAGTTTCTTCCGCAACGGCGCCCCCAAGCGGCGTTTCAGCCGCCGTACATGGTCACGCAGGGCACCGCCGATGAGTCCCAACCAATAGAAATCGCGGCGCCCACGCCGCAACAAATCAGGCGAAAGAAACTGCTCCGCTTCCTGTAAATCAGGAACTTGCGGGATCACCAGGCCCCCTGACGGCCGGCGAGCCACAGCCCGGATCGCGCCGAAACGGCGGTTTGTAGGGTGCAACGAGGTCGACAGTCGACACGCGACCACCTCGAAGCCGCTGACCTCCAGCAAAAACCGCAGGGACGAGGGTGTGAAAAAGTTCAAATGGGTCACCGGCTCTTCCAGCAAGGGAGGCTTGCCCCACACTTCAAAAGGCACCTCGACATAAAGCACCCCGTCAGGCTGCAGATGCCCGCTCAGTTTCTCCAGAATTTCCCTGGGCTCAGTCAAATGCTCAAACACATGGCTTGCGACGATGCAATCATACCGGGAATCCGCAGGAAGGTCCTCCAGGGTATCACCCACCTTTCGGACTCCCTCCCGGGGTGTGTCGACGAAATCGACCAGCTCGCACCGGCATCCACGCCGCTGAAACGACTGCATCAGGCATCCATTTCCCCCTCCATAATCCAGAACCGCCGAGTTCGCCAAGGCGCGGCATGACATCCTCTCCGCATGCCGATACACTTCCTCTGACCGTGCCGCCTCCACCCGACGATCCACGGCACCGCTCCGCTGATCGGCGGCGGTCAGCTCCAGCAATCGATGGTACTTGGCCGTGAGATCGGCCGATTCGGGCCTCGGTCGATAAATGATCAACCCGCATTGTTCACAGAAAATTGACTCGATCCGGACTGCATCCTCGCCGGGAAACCATGTCTCGAACAACACGCGATAACGCAACTGCACATATCGGCTCTTCACGGCAGCATCGGCACTGCGATACGTCTTCTCGCCCAGGACTCGCCAGGCCGCACCGCGGCATGCAGGACAGTGAGGAAATGGCAACATCGTGACAGGCCGGTTACGTTCGAAACGCCTCCGCGCTGCCGACCTGCCGGGCCGTCGGTGCGCGGATTGAGAGCCGTGGTAGTATGGTGCCCCGTCTCCTTCTGCAACAACTCTTTCCGGCTTACCCGCAGAACCTCAGCCACTGCCTCGGTCGAGGTGAAACGGCCTTCTGGAAACGGGCGCGCCGGCCGTTATGCGGTGCTGAGAACCCCGGCGGGGGTCTGGTCATCCATCTGGGCCGCTCCGCCCCATCAGCCCCGGAGACCGCTGCTCAGGGCGAGGTACCATGACAGGAAGGCGGGGCCGATGAAGACCCAGAGGGCGGCACCGAGGGTGAGGTACGGGCCGTACGGTGGGCTGGCTGGTGCAACCGTCCGTTTGCCCCAGGCCGTCGGGCGCGGGACCAACCCGGAGCGATCACGGCGGGGGAAGCAGCCCACGCGCCGCAAGGCTGTCCAGGAAGATTGCGTTGAGCCGCTCCACACCCTTCTGGTTCATGTGATGTCCATCGTAGAAGAACTCAGCCGGATCGCCGGGCAGCGCATCGCTCAGATCCAAATAGGCATCGGCAAGCGGGCTCAACAGTCGGTCCAGCTTCATCCGGTCCTCAGGCAGGTATTGATGTGAACCTGTGACCGGAGTGCGTACCAGGACCACCGGGATGCCTTTGATTTTCGATGCGGCCAGTATATGGAGGAAGGCCTGCCACTGATTGGAAGGAGGCGACCACTTGAAATGGACCTTGCTGCTTGGTGGTTTGAATTCGTTCACGGTTTTTTCCACGTAACCGCCTGGAATATAGAGGTCTTTTTCGGCCCCCCGCAAAAGTGGCTCCGTGAAACCATCGTCCGCACCGATCAATGTCCTCCAGGTGGAGAATATTGCTGTGTTCCAAACGGTGGCATGCCGGCTGTCCAATGCGGCCATCATCAGGTGACGGTCCAGCGGTGCATTGGATAGAAAGTTCAGGAACGACTCCACGCCATCACCATTGAACGCGGGAGGGAAGACGTCGAATACGATCAGCCTCGGGTTGAAGCGGTCGATGTAACGATCGAAGAGGATTTTCGTCTGGACCGGAGTCTGTGAACTCGATCCAAGGTTGAAGCTGGTGTACCCCGCCTTCTTGAAGATGCGCGGGTCGAACCCGCGATAGGCATGGGAGGACCCCAGGAACAGAATATCCACTTGGCCGAGGGTGTCTGCTTCCTGCAGGCGGGTGTGAAGATGACCATTTCCCCCGCGGACGTATTTGATGTTCCGGTATTGGCTGAACGGGGAAACGTTTCCCGCGAAAACGATCACCATCACATAGGCGGGTATCGCGAACACCAGGAACAGGAACAGGTCGGTGAGGTAGCTGCGCATCAGAACTGGAAGTAGATGAACGGGGACTCCTCCGTAGGCATGAACAGGCCTATCATGGCAATCAGCAGCGCATAGAAACCCCACCGGCCCAAACGGTTCCAGCCCATACCGGTCCGCTGAATGCCATACTGGTCCTCCCTGCCCGCCCATTCCAACCCAATAAATAAACCAAGCAGCAGCGGCAGGTTTTTATTGCCCAGATTCGGTAGGCTCAACAGGCTTACATCCACCATTCCCGCCACGTACTCCACCGCGTGTTGGAGGTCACGGGCACGGAAGAAGACCCAGGCTATGCAGGTCATCGCGAAGGTTCCGGTCATGCGGAGCAGATCCCCCCATGTCGGAAGTCGCCGCCCTTCGGCCACCGTACCCAGGTTCTGCCTGTTGCGTCCTGATAGCAGCAATGGCAGAAAGTACAGGGCATTCAGGGCGCCCCATACCAGGAAGGTCCAGTTGGCGCCGTGCCAGAAGCCGCTGACAAGGAAAATGATAAAAGTGTTGCGTACGCGCAACGCGGTGCTCCCACGACTGCCACCGATCGGTACATAGAGGTAGTCTCGGAACCAGGTGCTGAGGCTGATGTGCCAGCGCCTCCAGAATTCGGCTATGTCCCGGGAGAAGTAGGGGAACGCGAAATTCCGCATCAATTCGAAGCCGAACAGGCGTGCCACTCCGGTGGCGATGTCGCTGTATCCACTGAAATCCCCGTAAATCTGGAAGGCAAAGAGCACGGCACCGAGGACCAGCGTGCTGGCAGCGGCCGTTTCGTGCCCGGCGAAGATGCGGTCCACCTGTTCGGCACAGTTGTCCGCGATCACAAGCTTCTTGAAAAAGCCCCACAGGATCTGGCGGCTGCCATCCACTGCTGCGCTCCGCCTGAATTGTCGGGGTGCGGCGAACTGGGGCAGGAGGTTGCTGGCGCGTTCGATCGGGCCTGCGACCAGTTGCGGGAAGAAGCTCACGAACGCTGCGAACGCCACCGGGTTACGGCTGGCCTTCAGGTCGCCACGGTACACATCGATGGTGTAGCTCAGGGTTTGGAAGGTGTAGAAGCTGATGCCCACCGGCAGGATGATGTCGAGACGCTCCGATCCCAGTGGCATGCCGAACAGGCTGAACGCACCGTTCAACTGGTCCAGGAAGAAGTTGAAATACTTGAAGAAGCCCAACAAGCCGAGGTTTACGACAAGGCTTGTCCATAGCAGCAGGCGCCGCCGGCGTTCATCGGTGCTGTTGGCGATGCCGATGCCGAGGTAGAAGTCCAGCATGGTGCTGAATGCGATCAGCACCAGGAAGCGGGTGTCCCACCAGCCATAGAAGACATAGCTGGCGGCAAGCAACAGACTATTGCGTATGTCGGTGCGCCGCGCCGGTATCGCCCAGAAAAGCGCGAACACCAGTGGCAGGAAAACTGCGAAATCGAGCGAGTTGAACAGCATCGGCCTTGGTGGTCAGGGGGCTTCCAAGGATAAGCGCCCGGTCCCCTGACCAGCGTCGGTGGTGGCTAGCTCTGTTCGTCCTTCACCGTGAGTGTGCAACTCACCGGGTGGCAGTCAATGAAGGCTTCAGAGTGTGTGTCTGAAAGAATTCGTTTTCGGGGATCGGCGCTGTTGAAGTGAGTTGGCATGGGCTGGTGGAGCAGGCAGGGGTCTGATGAAAGCAGCGGTCAATTAAGGATTAGAATTGTAATGGTCAACGACAACTGTCTTGTGATTCCGGGCCGTCGATGCGCGGATTGAGAGAGGAGCTTTTATGGTGACCCGCTCGCAACAACTCTTTACGGCTTACCCCGCAGGACCTCGGCCACTGACTCCGTCGAGGTGAAACGGGCTTGTGGAAACCGGCCTGCCGTTCCGGCAGGTGGCGGTGAACAGCGCTTGCGGGGGCAGGAGGTCCGCAATGGCCGCTCCCGCCCCATCAGGCCCGGAGACCGCTGCTCAGGGCGAGGTACCATGACAGGAAGGCGGGGCCGATGAAGACCCAGAGGGCGGCACCGAGGGCGAGGTACGGGCCGAACGGGATGCGGGCGGCCCATTCGCGGCGCTTGCCCAGGATCATGGCCACCGCCACCACGCTTCCGATGATGCTGGCGGCGAAGAGGGTGAACAGAATGCCCTTCCAGCCGAGGAAAGCGCCGACCAGGCCCATGAACTTGACGTCGCCGAGGCCCATCGCTTCGCGCGGCACCACGGCCCGGGTCATGCGCCCGGCGAGGTGCTGGACGTCCTCGAGTTTCCGGACGGCTGCCGTCCCGCCGGCCGGGGTGAAGACCACCGTGTCCTCGCTGAGCACCAGCTCCCCCGCCCCCTGCTCCTCGCCGTTGATCACGCACGAGTGACAGGTCATCCGCAGGCGGTCGGACGGGCGGGAAAACACATCGGTCCACAGGTGCTGGCCGGTTCCCAGGCGGATGGCCGGCTCCGGCTCGCCTTCGGGCTGACTGACCTCCCAGGCGACCGGCTCCGGTGATTCGTATTTCAACCGCCCGAAGGCCAGTTTGCCCAGCTGCACCACCAGCCAGACCAGCAGCAGCCCGAATCCTGCGCCGACCAGCGACTCCAGGAGGTTGGTCCACCGCAGGTCCGCCCGCATCCCGGCCGGCAGCCAGGCGGTCAGCCACGTCGCCTCGCTCGTGATCATCCAGGGAAACACCGCGCTGCACACGATCCCGGCCACCATGCCCCCGTATGTGATCTCATCCGGAATGATCATGTGGTCGAAGTCGATATACGTCGCCGCCACCCCCAGCGCCAACAACCCCCACATCGGCAGCACCAGCCACGGCTGGTCGCGCCCGAACCACAGAAAAACCATCAGAAACAAAACCGCCGTCAGCAGCTCCACCACCAGGTAGCGCGGAGAAATCGACGCGCCGCAGCGCGCACACCGGCCGCGCAGCCAGAGCCAGCTGACCACCGGAATATTGTGCCACACCGGAATCTGGTACCGGCACGACGGACAGAACGACCGCTTGGGGTCGCTCACCGACAGCTCCAGCGGCAGGCGGTAGATGACGACATTGAGAAACGACCCGACGCAGGCTCCGAAGACCAGCGAGGCCCCTGCCAGCAGCAGTTGCACCGGCGGGGAGAGATACTGCGCAGTGGTCAGAACGGCGGCCAGGTAGTCCATACTCCCCCACCTGTTCCGCCTCCGACCCGCGTTTGCAAAGGGCGAAATCCCGGCGGCGGTCCGATTCCCCGGCGCACGACCGCGCCGCCGCGTCGCCAGCCACCTTCCGTCCCCCGGAATTCGCTACCCACCCGGCCGAAAGCGGGCCAGAGTGTCTTTATGACTGCGCTTCCGATTCTTGTGGCCGTCAGCCTGGCACTCGCCGTGACCGGCTGCCGCGGGGCCAACCGCCCGATGCCCGCTCCCCTGCTCATGCAGCCGGTCAAACGCACGACGGTCATCGCCTCGGCGGCGGCCCGCGGGCTGGTTCGCGCGGATTACTACGACCGCACCCTGGAAATCCGCCTCCCGTATGCGACGCCGGACAACATTTTCGGCCGTGTCCTCTATCCCCCGGGATTTCCGGCGCTGCTGAGCCAGCCGACCGCGCTCAAACTGGCCATGGCGAATGCGCGGCTGCGCCGGCACGGACTGAGGTTGCGCGTGCTCGACGCCTACCGCCCGCCCGAGGTCCAATGGCAGATCTTCCAGCTCTTCGCATCGGACAAATACGTCTCCGACCCGCGCCGCCAATGGTCCAAACACACCTACGGCCGGGCGGTCGATGTCGAACTGCTCGACGCTGACGGGCGGGTCCTCCCGATGCCCTCGGCCTTCGACGATTTCACCAAGCGCGCCGCAGCCACTTACACCGGCACCGATCCGCAGATCCGCGCGAACCTGGCCCGGCTGCAGGAAGCGATGACGCGCGCCGGGTTTTCCCTTTATCCCGATGAATGGTGGCACTTCAACGATCTCTCGGACCCCGCAGTCCTCCGCGGGCCGCCGATCTTCGGTCGCGACCTCGGCCTGGCCGTGGCCGAACCCGCCGCGCGGTGACCGTAACGGAGCCGGTCCCTCGTTCCGGTGAGCGCACCGCGGCCCCGGCGTCGCTGGCGGGTCGTCGCCCGCCGCGGGCCGCCCGGCCGCCCCAAAACTCAAGCCCCCATGTCATCCACACCCTCGCTGGTCCGCTACGCCTGGCTCTCCGTCGCCGCAGCGCTCCTGACGTTTTTTCTCAAGCTGCTTGCCTGGAAAGTGACCGGGTCGGTCAGCCTGCTTTCCGACGCCCTTGAATCGCTGGCCAACCTGGCCGCCGCCTTCATCGCCATGGCCTCGCTGAGCGTGGCGGCCCGGCCGGCCGACGACGACCACGCCTACGGCCACACCAAGGCCGAATACTTCGCCAGCGGCATCGAAGGCGCTCTCATCATGGTGGCCGCCGGAGGCATCGGCTGGAATGCGGTCGATCGACTGCTCACCCCGCAACCGCTCGACCAGCCGGTCCTCGGCATCGCCCTCTCCGCCGCCGCTTCCCTCGTCAATCTGGCCGTCGCCCGCGTGCTCTTCACCGTCGGTCGCAACCATCACTCGGTGGCCCTCGAGGCCGACGCCAGACACCTCATGACCGACGTCTGGACCTCGGTCGTCGTCATCGCCGCCGTCATCCTCGTCAGCCTGACCGGCTGGTTCTGGCTCGACCCCGTCCTCGGCCTGCTGCTCGCCGCCCACATCGTCGTCACCGGCATCCGGCTCGTCCAGCAATCGATGCTCGGCCTCATGGACACCGGCCTGCCGCCCGACGAACTGACCGCCGTCCGCTCCGTGCTCGACAGCTTCGGGAGCCACGGCGTGCACCACCACGCCCTGCGCACCCGCGTTGCCGGCGCCCGACGGTTCATGTCCGTCCACCTTCTCTTTCCCGGCGACTGGTCGGTCGCCCGCGCCCATGCCCTTTCCGAGGACATCGAGGCCGCCCTGCGCGCCGCCGTCCCCCGCCTCACCATCCTCACGCACCTCGAGCCGATCGAGGATCCGGCCTCCTGGCACGACGTCGATCTCGACAGGCCGCCGGCTGCCTGATCTCCGTGCCAGAAAACGGGTGCATGCCCCCCGTTGACCCCCTGCGGTGAAGTGCCCCCCGGAGGCCGGTGGGGACAGGTACCATGCCCATACCCGCATTTGGAACCAACGCTCCGAAATCCAGCTCCAACACCAATAACGGAATCGCCGTCGGGCACCCTCACAAAATTAAAGCTTTCCTGATTTTTTGTCCGACCCACCGGGCTCCACGGTACGGATTGGAGCTTGACTTCCCCCAGGTAAAATCCGCAGGATGAACCCGCCGGGCGGTTTTCCCATAGAATACCCCGCCATTTCGGCCCTGAACCGCGCGCAGATTTCCGACCCATGAAACGCCGCTCCCACCCGTCTTCCGCCCCTCTGGCCCTGGCCGCCGTCGGCGTTTTTCTTGGCCGGGGAGCCCAGGCGGAAACCATCGTCGATTTCGACATCCGCCCGGCGGGCTTCAACAACAACACAGTGCTTCCATCCTCGTTCGGAAGCAACGCCTCGATTCCCGACGACAGTGTCAGCATCAACGGATTCGGCACCCCGAACATCGGTCTGACCTGGCAGGCTTCGGGGGCCCAATGGCAGTACTATCTCGACGGTGTCTGGTCGGCGGTGCAGCTGGATTCCTCCGGCGTGGGTGACACCCACGAAGTGGTCTTCACACCCAACAATCCGGCGGCCCGGGCTGTCGTGAAATCATTCAACTTCCATCCGTACTACATTTCCAGCGAACGTTACACCTACTCGGTGTCGGTGCTGGCCGGAGACACCGTGGTCCACGGACCGCAGCGGGTGACATTTGGCTCCGACGCCACCAAGGATCACCCCGTACTCATCGAGCACACCGGGACACCCGGCCAGGCACTCAAACTCGCCATCACCCGCGTCGCCTCCACGCTGGAGGAAGGCGAGATCGAGGGCAGCACTCAAAACATCGCGATCGACGATCTGGTATTCGCGCAGGCTCCGGAGCAATTTCTTCCGGTCGGACCACAGGTCGTTTCGGTGTCTCCCGCCGACGCGGAATCCGAAGCCCCCGGACAGATCGCCTACCAGGCGACCATAGCCCATGCCTCGACGTCGGTGGCCCCCGGGACCGTGAATCTCCTGCTTGATGATGTCCCCGTGTCCCCGCCGCCGGCCGTGACGGAGGCCGGCGGATCAACCGAGGTCCGGTTCAGCGGCCCAGGAGTCTTCGCTCCGGGCTCGAGGCATACCTACACCCTGAGTTACGCGGATACAGGTACTCCGCCCTCCACTTTCACCCACAAGGTCGTCTTCACGGTGGTCGGCTACCCAACGCTGCCGGCAACCTTTCCCCTGGCCCCGGGATCGGGCCGGGGGAGCGGATTCACTGCCCGCACCGTGCTCGCCAGTGGCGCCTCCTCGCTGCCCAGTACCCTGGCGCGGGCCCGGGAGCAGCTGTCCGGAACCCTGATCAACCCCGATACTCAGGAACCGTTCGAGAATGGTGCCGAGGCCGGGCCGAATGCCGATCAGTCGTTTGATGTGGAATCCGTCCTTGATTTCGACGACGACGGCGCGTCCTCAGGGCACTTTGCGAAGGAATCGCCTTTTCCCGGGCTGCCGAATCCGGGAAACAACTGGTTTTCGACGGAGGCGGTATTCTGGCTCGAACTGCCTTCCGGCTACCACCGTTTAGGGGTGAACAGCGATGACGGATTCGAGGTGCGCGCCAGCCCGGCCACGCCCGGCGGCAACACCCCGGGAGTGGTGCTCGGGCAGTACGACAACGGGCGCGCCGCCGCTGAAAGCCTCTTCGATTTCCTGGTGATAACGCCCGGATTGCACCGGTTTGACCTTATCGTCTTCGAAAGCACCGGCGCGGCCAGCTGCGAGTTTTATTCAGTCGACCTCGCCAGCGGTCGACGGATTCTCATCAATGACATCGAGGAACCCACGGCGATCAGGTCGTTCCGCTCCGCTGCCACCACCCCCGCAGCGCCCACCATCACCCGGGTCGAGGCCCGCGGCGGAGAACTGATCATCGAGTGGGCCGAGGGCACCCCCCCCTTCCAGGTCCAATCAAGCCCCGCGCTGACGACCGGCAGCTGGACAAACCACGGTGCCCTGACCAACGAACGCAGCGCACGCCTCCCGATCCAGCCGACCGGAACCCTCTTTGTGCGCGTGTCGGGCCGGTGAAGGCAGCTGCCAACGGAAGCTGCCAACGGAAGCTGCCATCGCCTGCACCGCCCCCTCGGCCCCCCCCCGAAATGCCCACTTGCCTCCCCCCACCGGGGCCCGCATCATCTTGAAGTGGCCCCGAGGCGCGCACGTTCCGCCCTGCAGCAGACGCTTTCCCGGATGTTCGAGGAGGTGGCCGGTGCGTGGCAACGTCAGGACTATCCGAAGGCGATTGAGGTGCTGACGCGGGCAGCGCGGCTCGATTCCGGAAATGCCGGCATTCTTCTGGATCTGGGGCGCGCGCACGGGCTGCGCTACGACTCCGAGGCGGCCCGCCGGTGTTTTGATCAGGCGGCGCGTTTGTCCCGTCACCCCGGGTCCATCCTCGCGCAAGCCGGTCAGCGGTGTCAGGAATTCGGAAATTACGGCATGGCCCGGGAATACTTCCTCCGCGCCGTCGCGCAGCCGGACGTCTCCCCGTCGGCACTCGTCGCCCTCGCCGAACTCAGCGAGCGCCACGCTCATCTGGAGGAAGCCGCGGAATGGATTGACCGCGCCCTCTCTCTCGAGACCGGCCACCCGCCGGCACAGCTGGCGCGGTCGCGGCTGGCCCGGCTTGGTGGCGACCTCGATGCCGCGGAAAACGGCGTCCGCAGGCTCCTGCAACGGGACCTTCGCGACAGCTGGACCTGCGTCCGGGCATGGTACGAACTCGCCGCCATTCTCGACCGCCAGGAGCGATACGACGAGGCCATGAGCGCGGCGCAGCAGGCGAAGTCGCGCCTGCGACCCGCCTCGGCCGCTCCGGCCGCCATCCTCCGCGGCATCCAGAACCGTCTGCGCGAAATGACCGGCTCGCTCGATCCCGCGCGGCTGCGGCGGTGGTCCGAATACCGGGACGCCCTCGCGCCCGACCCGAAGGTCGCCGTGCTCTGCGGCCACCCCCGCTCGGGAACCACCCTGCTCGAGCAGATGCTCGACGCCCACCCCGGGATCATCACTGCAGAAGAAACCCACGTTCTTCACGACGAGGCCTATCTGCCCCTCACCCGCGGGTTTTCCCCGGACCACCCGGTCGTCGACCTGCTTGATGCCGCGACCCCGGAAAAGCTCCGCCGCTCGCGCGACGATTATTTCCGCTTCACCGAAGCCTGCCTCGGCACCACGATCGGCGACCGTCTGCTCATCGATAAAAATCCCGCGCTCAGCGTTCTCCTGCCCGCTGTCGCACGCCTCTTCCCGGAAGCCCGGTTCCTCGTGGCCCTGCGCGACCCGCGCGATGTCTGCCTCAGCTGTTTCATGCAGCCGCTTTCACTCAACCCGGTGAGCTCGGCCTACCTCACGCTGGAGTCAACAGCCGCTCAGTATGCCTCCGTCATGGCATTCTGGCTGGCCCTCCAGCCGCACCTTCAGAACCCGTCTCTCGCCATACGCTACGAGGATGTGGTCGATGACCTGCCCGCAGCCGGCCGGCGCGTTCTCGATTTCCTCGGCCTCCCGTGGGATGCCGCCATCACTTCATTCCATCACCACGCGCGCACCCGGCCGCTCCGTTCGCCGAGCTATGCCGATGTCACACGGCCAATCTTCACCCGCGCCGTCGGACGCTGGAGGCACTATGAAAAACACCTCGCGCCGATCACCAAATCGCTCGAACCGTTTCTCTGCTCCTTCGGGTACCGCTGAATGGGAACGCCGCACCGGGACCGACGGGGCCGGCACCTTCAGCTCCTCCGGCCCCTGAACAGGGGCCACGCTTCGACGGCGGTCTGAGATTGCGTCCGCCGCAACAATCACACAGTCCCTCCAGTATTGCCAAAAGAACGCGATTCCGGTTTTATGGGGAGCGAATTCAAAGGCTGTTCTTTCCCATGAAACGCACCCGCTGCTGCCGCCCGTCCATCGCCACCGCCGCCTTGTGCGCCGCCGCCTGGCTCGGAGCTGCCCTCACCGCCGCGGCCGAACCCGGCAGCCACTGGCTGGCCACCTATGGCCTGAAATGGTGGGAGTTTGATCTCGATCAGGATGCGGACGGATTTACCGCCCGGCAGGAGTATTATTTCGGCACCGACCCCCGGAGCATTCTTTCCGCGCCGCCCACCCCCGGCATCGAATACGGCGAAACCGCCACCCTGACCTGGCCATCCCGCCCCGGCGTCCGCTACCGCGTGCAGCAGTCGTCGACGCTTGGCAACTGGCGGCC
>JALRGF010000167.1 GCA_023253495.1 Verrucomicrobiales bacterium | reverse complement strand
GCAGATCGTCGACCAGATCGTCGAGCAGCGCGGCGGCGGCAAGAACTAACCCCTCAGCAGAACCTTCAACGTCGGAATCCCGTCATGAACAACCAGCGAATCAGAATCCGCCTGCGCGCCTACGACTACCGCGTGCTTGACAAAAGCACTGCCGACATCGTCGAGACCGCGAAGCGCACCGGCGCCCGCGTGGCCGGCCCCATCCCGCTTCCGACCCGCATCGAGAAGTTCACCGTCAACCGCTCGCCCCACGTCGACAAGAAGTCGATGGACCAGTTCGAGCTGCGCACGCACAAGCGCCTTCTCGACATCGTCAACCCCACCATGAACACGGTCGACGAGCTGAAAAAGCTCAATCTTCCCGCCGGCGTGGACATCACCATCAAGATCTGACCCTTTCGCCCGCAATCACCTTTAACCGAGGACGTATCACATGAGCCTGGGACTGCTTGGAAAAAAACTGGGAATGACCCGCATTTACACCGACAAGGGTGAGGCCGTGGCCGTCACCGTTGTCGATGTGAGTGAGAACGATGTGCTGCAGGTGAAGTCGGCTGAGACCGACGGCTATCGTGCGGTGCAGGTCGGTCATCAGAACGGCAAGGCCAAACATCTGACCAAACAGGAGCAGGGGCATTGCGAGAAGCATGGCGCCCCGCTCAAGCGTCACGTGCGCGAATTCCGCCTCGCGGAAGGTGCGGAGGCGCCGGCTCCGGGCAGCCCGTTGCGTGCGGATCTGTTCCAGAAGGGCCAGTTTGTCGACATCATCGGCGTGACCAAGGGGCGCGGTTTCCAGGGCGTGGTGAAGCGCCATGGCTTCGCCGGTCAGCCGGCTTCCCACGGGTCGATGATGCACCGCCGTACCGGCTCCATCGGCTGCCGCCTCACCCCCGGCCGCGTCTGGAAGAACCAGAAGATGCCCGGCCATATGGGCCAGGTCCGCCGCACCATTCAGAACCTCCAGATCGTGGAGACCCGCACCGACGACCACGTCATCCTCATCCGCGGCAGTTTTCCCGGCGCCAAGGGTGACCTCGTGGTCATCCGTCCGGCGAAGAAGAAGCCGGCTCCTGCCGCCTAACCCCTGACGCTCCCGTCTTTCCACCACCCCGGACACACCGATGGCCACCGTTCTCACCATAGACGCCGCACGCTCGGCGCAGCTGACCGTCCTCGATCAGCCAAAAAAGGCGTCGCAGGCCGTTCACGACACCGTGACCGCCATGCGCGCCAACCGCCGCTCGGGTACGGCCAATACCAAGACCCGCAGCGAACTGAAGAAGCCCGACAAGAAGCCTTGGCGCCAGAAGGGCACCGGGCGCGCCCGCGCCGGCACGCCCAACAGCCCGCTGTGGTGCGGTGGCGCGGTCATCTTCGGTCCCAAGCCGCGGGATTATTCGAAGAAGGTCAATCAGAAGGTCAAAAAGCTCGCCCTTCGCGCGGTCCTGAGTTCGCGGATCCAGTCGGGAGACGTCCTGCAGGTCGATGATTTCACCGTGGCCGACGGCAAGACCGGAAGCTTTGTCAAGCTGCTCGCGGCGACCACCGACGCCCCCAAAGTGTTGATCGTGGCCGGCCAGTTTGACGAAAAAACGTATCTGGCCGCCCGCAACCACGGAGCCACCCAACTGGTTACGGCCAGCGACGTGAACGTCGAGCAGCTGGTCAATTATTCCAAGATCATTCTCACCAGCGACGCGCTGCCGGTGCTCGCACAACGGACTGCCGCCTAAGCCATGCAAAACCTTTCGCACGTCATCAAGACTATCCGACTCAGTGAGAAGGCCTCCCTTCTCACCGAGAAGAACAACAGCTACGTCTTCGAAGTCCATCCGAAGTCGACCAAGCAGGAGATCGCCCAGGCGGTGCGCGCCGCCTTCGGGAAAAAAGTGGTCTCCGTGAATACCGCGAACTACGCCGGTAAAGCGCGCCGCCAGCGGACCCCGCAGGCCGGCCGCACTGCTGACTGGAAAAAGGCGGTCGTGAAGCTGGCACCCGGCGAAAAAATCGATCTCGCGTAATACCGTTCCCCCCGCCCCCACTTTCCCGGAGACACTGACATGGCTCTCAAAACATTCCGACCCCTGACCCCGGCCAGCCGCTTCAAGGCACTTCCGACTTTTGAGGAGGTGACCAAAACGAAGCCGGAGAAGTCGCTCGTGTACACGCTCAAGAAGAGCGGCGGCCGCAACCATTCGGGCCGCATCACCTGCCGCCACATTGGCGGGGGGCACAAGCGCAAGTACCGGATGATCGATTTCAAGCGCGCCCGTACCGATGCCGCCAAGGTGATTGCCGTCGAGTATGATCCGAACCGCTCGGCCCGGATCGCCCTGATCCAATACCCTGACGGCGTGAAGAGCTATATTCTCGCCCCGGCCGGTCTTGAAGTGGGCGCCACCGTGCAGGCCGGCGTGAAGGCGGCTCCGGAAGTCGGGAACGCCCTGCCTCTGAGTCACATTCCGCTCGGTCTGCAAGTCCACAATATCGAGCTGGAACCCGGTCGTGGCGGAAAAATCGCCCGTGCCGCCGGCCAGGCGGCCGTCCTCAACAACCGTGAGGGTGACTACGCGCTGCTGAAGATGCCTTCCGGCGAAATCCGCCGGCTCCACGCCCGCTGCCTGGCCACCATCGGTCAGGTCGGCAATGTCGATCACATGAACGTCATTTCCGGCAAGGCCGGGCGCTCGCGCTGGATGGGTGTCCGCCCGACGGTCCGCGGCATGTGCATGAACCCGGTGGACCACCCGAACGGCGGTGGTGAAGGCAAATCCAAATCCGGCGGGGGTCGCCAGCACCTCAAGAGTCCGTGGGGCCACGCCAAGGGCCAGAAGACCCGCAACCCGAAAAAGGCCACCAACAAGCTGATCGTTCAGCGCCGCAAGAAGTAACCACCGGTCACCGACAGCCACACTCACCTCATGGGACGCTCACTCAAAAAAGGCCCTTTTGTTCAGCAGAAACTGCTGATCAAGATCGACAAGCTGAACTCGGCCAACCAGAAAAAGCCGATCAAGACCTGGTCACGGGCCAGCATGGTCACGCCGGATTTTGTCGGCCACACCTTCATGGTTCACAACGGCAAGGATTTTGCCACCGTGTATGTGACTGAAAACATGGTTGGCCATCGCCTCGGCGAATTCAGCCCGACCCGCAAGTTCATCAGCCACGGCAACCACACTGCCAAGGTTTCCAAATAAGCTACGATCATCGCCGTTTTCATGCCTGCCGCTTTCCCATCTCCTTGCCGCGCCCTGTCACTTCTGGTGGCCGCGGTCGGGGTGTGCCTGCCGGTGGTCATGGCCGAGGATCCGGCTTCGGCCGCAGCCGTCGATCCGGCCTTTGCCGCGGCCGAGGCGCGCACCGCGCTCAAGGCGGCGCTGGCCCGGAACGCCGCGCTTGAGGAGCGACTGGCGGCCGAGACGTCGGCCAACAATGCCATGGCCGTCAAGGTCGGTATTCTCAGTGCCGCCGCTGACACTGCCCGGGCGGAACTGGCCGAGGTCAAACGCCGGTCCGAAGCCATCGGCCCGGCCGTGGACACCCGCGGCCTGGAGCAACGGGTGCTCGACGCGGTCAATGACCTGCGGCTGACCCGGGAGACGCTCAGCGCTACCGAAACCCGCCTGCACCAGGTGCTCGAAGCCGCCCAGGCCTACCTGGCCTCCGGCCCGGACGCCGCGGCCTCCCTCAGGGCGCCGCTGGAGACCGCGGTGGCCTCCGCTCTCGCCCCGGCCCCCGAGGCCGCCTCTGCTGCCGCCCGCATCGAGTCGAGCCGGGTGGTCAGCGTCAAACCCGACCAGCGCCTGCTTCTGGTCAATGCCGGCC
This sequence comes from Verrucomicrobiales bacterium, assembly GCA_023253495.1. GTDB lineage: Bacteria > Verrucomicrobiota > Verrucomicrobiia > Verrucomicrobiales > V1-33 > CAJBME01. The sequence goes on along the minus strand of JALRGF010000167.1, from coordinate 1,844 downwards.
GGATCGCCGGACTGAAACCGGGCACCCCGCTGCGCATTTTCCGAAATGACCGTCCTCTGGCCTCCGCCGTCGTGGTGGAAGTGCGCTCCGCGCTCAGCGGGTCGCTGATCACCCAGCTGGAAGGCGAAGAATTTCCCCGGGTCGGCGACACCCTCCGTCTGCTCTCCGACGTCCGCTAATCCATTCAACACACCTTTTCCGAACCCGCATTCATCATGGAAGTCCGAGCCATCGCCCGTCAGCAGCGCATCTCCCCCCTCAAGGCCCGCGAGGTCGCGCGCGAAATCCAGGGGCTCACCGCCTCCCGCGCCCTCGACCTGCTCAATTTCGTGCCGAAGAAGGCGGCGACCCTGATCGGCAAAACCCTCAAGAGCGCCGTCGCCAACGCCGAGCACAACAACGGTCTCGAACCGAACACGCTCGTCATCAAGAGCGCCATTGTCACCGAAGCCCGGTCCCTCGCGCGCATCACCCAACGAGCCAAAGGCTCCGCCTCCCCGATCAAACGCCGCAGCAGCCACATCACCATTGTGCTCACCGACGAAATTCCCGTTCCCGAACCGAAAGCCAAATCCGCTTCCCGCCGGGCCGCCAAGCCCTAATCGCCTCCGCTTCCCCCGCACCCCGCCACCGCACCGCATTTTTATCATGGGCCAGAAAGTCAACCCGATCGGCTACCGCCTCGCTGTCACCAAGGACTGGCGCTCGAAGTGGTTTGCCACCAAGCAGGAGTTCGCTGACAACCTGTACAGCGATCACCGCATCCGCGCGTACCTGAAGAAGCAACTGTCTTTCGCGGCCGTCTCCAAGATTCTCATTGAACGGGCCTGGAACAGTGTGCGGGTCACACTCTTCACGGCGCGTCCGGGACTGGTCATCGGCAAAAAGGGGTCGGAAATCGAACGTTTCAACGCCGACATTTCCGCGCTTTGCGGCGGCAAGCAGGTGAAGATCGATATTTACGAAATCAAGCAACCCGAGCTTGACGCGCAGCTGATCTCGGAAAACATTGCCCTTCAGCTCGAGCGGCGGATCGCTTTCCGGCGGGCCATGAAGCGGGCGGTGCAGACGGCGATGGATTTCGGCGCCGAGGGTATCCGGGTCCGTTGCGCCGGCCGTCTTGGCGGTGCCGACATCGCCCGGGCTGAGCAGTACCGCGAAGGCAAAGTGCCGCTGCAAACCCTGCGGACCAACATCGATTACGGCTTCTCAGAGGCGCGCACCGTCTACGGCATCATCGGCGTGAAATGCTGGTTGACCAAAAAAGAAGACGACGAATCCGGCTCGGTGCAAAAACGTGAGACCCGTGACCAACGTCCCCGCCGAGACGCCGCGGAAGCCCGCGCCTGACCTGACCTGAACCTTTCCGATCCACCACCGCACACCTTTTTCGCTCCATGGCCCTGATCCCCAGCAGAACCAAGTTCCGCAAATCCCACCGCGGCAGCCGCGCGGGCAATGCGTCCCGTGGCACCAACGTCGACTTCGGCGAATACGGCCTGCAGTCGCTCGGACGCGCCTGGATCACCAGCCAGCAGATTGAGGCGTGCCGCGTGGCCATCAACCGCGCCCTCAAGCGTAAAGGCAAGGTCTGGATCCGCATCTTCCCTCACAAACCGATCACCAAGCGTCCGCCGGAAACCCGGATGGGCAAGGGCAAGGGGGCACCCGAGTTCTGGGTGGCCGTGGTGCGGCCGGGGCTCGTGCTTTTTGAAATCGGCGGAGCCACTGAATCGGTGGCGAAGGAGGCCTTCCGCCTGGCCTCGGCCAAACTCGGCCTGCGCTGCCGGTTCCTCGCCCGCGACGCCCACTGAGCCCAATCCACTCCTTACTGACGATGAAAA
>JALRGF010000291.1 GCA_023253495.1 Verrucomicrobiales bacterium | reverse complement strand
TGGCCGCCGGTGCCTTCTTCGCCGCCCGCCACCTGGCCGGACGGCTTGGCGAGCCGGCCTTCAGCGGTCTGCATTACCACGGCGCCCATCGCGATTTCCTGCTTGAGGCCGCCGGCCCCGAGGCGCTCCTGCTCGTCGTCTTCGACGCCCGCACCAGCCCCGCCATCGTCCGCGCCTGCGTCCGCAAGCACCGGCCCGCGATCGAATCCGCCACCGCCCGACTCCACACGGCGCCCGCCGATGCCGCGTGGCCCGTTCCCCCGACCGAGGCCGCGTGGCCTGACCCATTCCCCGCCTTTCGTGAATCGAACTCCGCCGTGGACACCGGCCCGTTACTTCGTTCCTGAGAGCGTCCCATCCGGATCGGGTCGGCCCGCGGCCGGTGTCAGCGGACCACGGCACACTCGACCCGCGGCCCGGATCCGCCACCGATCACCCCCTCAGCCTCCACCGCCGCCAGCCCACTGACCAGGATGAGGTCCGACGGGGCGCCGCGTTCGACCAGCCACCGCCTCACCGCCAGCGCCCTCGCCAGCGCCTGCTGACGGCCATGCTCCGCAGGCACATCGGCATCACCCACCCCGATCAGAAAGACCCGCTCCCCACCGGCCAACACATCATCGACCGCGCGAACCCGAGCCATCCCGGATTCTGAAATCTCCCAGGACCCGGGCGAGAATCCGATCGGCGTCAACCGCGCGAAATCAAGGCGCACGCGACCGGAGCCGAAAAAAGAAACCGATTCGTCCCCGGCGGCCAGTCGGACGCCGGGCGCCGTCGTCCGGCACCCGCCCACCATGCCCCCGAACCCCAGGACCATGACCCCGATCAACAGCCGAGAAGACATGGCGGAAGAAGAAAGCAGTCGTCGTGGGACCCGGCCCGGTTGGCCGCTCAGAGGCCGGCCAGCGCCTTTTTCACTGCTTCGAAGTCCGGCAGGTCCTTCGGCGTCGGCGTCTGCTCGGCATGCCGGATGACGCCATCGCGGTCGATGACAAACGCGGCCCGCGCCGCCGTGTCCCCGATCCCGGCCAGTCCGGGAAAGAGCACATCATACGCTTTCGTCGTCTCCTTGTTCAGGTCACTCACCAGGCGGATCTTGATGCCCTCTTTCTGGGCCCACGCTTCCTGGGCGAACGGGCTGTCCACACTGACCGCTACGATGTCCGCACCCAGTCCCTCGTAATCCTCCAGGCCGCCGCTCAGATCGCAGAGTTCCTGGGTGCAGACGCCGGTGAAGGCGAGCGGGAAAAACAGCAGGACCGTCGGCTTGCGGCCGAAGTTGGCCGAAAGGGTGACGTCGACCAACCCTTCGGCGGTCTTGGATTTCAAGGTGAAGTCAGGGGCTTTGGTGCCGGGTGTGAGTGCCATGTTCGGAGTGGGTTCAGAGGTGCGTCAGGGAGAACGTTTCGCGCGACCACAGGGTTGCCAAAAACGTGCGCTCGCGCAACGCTTGCGCCCTGTCCGCCACCCCCGCAACCGAAAATACCCGGCGGCGACACCCCTGACTCATGCCGCTCACCGAGGCCGACGACCGCGCCTTCATGGCCCTCGCCCTGCGCGAGGCCCGCAAAGGCGTCGGGCTCACCAGCCCGAATCCACCGGTCGGCGCCGTCGTCGTCTCACCTGCCGGCACCGTGCTCGGCACCGGATGGCACCACCGCGCCGGCACCGCGCACGCGGAGCGAAACGCCCTCGCCGCCGCCGGAGGGCCCGCCGCCTGCCGGAACGCCACTGTCTACATCACCCTCGAACCCTGCTCAACCCACGGCCGCACCCCGCCCTGCACCGACGCCCTCATTGAAGCGGGAGTGGCCAGGGTGGTCTGGGCGGTCGACGACCCGAACCCGGCCCACGCCGGCCGCGCCCGCACCGCACTCGCCACCGCCGGCATCCGCGTCGACCACGGAGTGCTCGCCGTACCCGCCGCCGCCCTGATCGCTCCGTGGCGCAGGTTCATCACCACCGGCCGTCCCTGGGTCATCGCCAAAGCCGGCCTCAGCCTGGATGGCAAATTGACCCGGCCTCCCGGCGAAGGCCCCTGGATCACCAATGAGCTCGCCCGCCGCGACGCCCAGCGCCTCCGCCGTCGTGTCGACGCCATCCTCATCGGCGCCGAAACCCTCCGCAAAGACAACCCGGCACTCACCCTGCGCCCGCCCCGCGCCGGAAAACCACAACCGTGGCGCGTCGTGCTCACCCGCTCCGGTCGCCTGCCCGCCCACGCCCAACTCTTCACCGACGCCCACCGCGACCGCACCCTGGTCATGCAAGGCGAGCCGCTCCCGGACGTCCTCCGGAACCTGGCCGCCCGCGGTGTGGTCACTGTGCTCATCGAGGGCGGCGGCAGCGTGCTCGCCCAGGCGTTCACCTGTCAGCTCGTCGACGAAGCCGTCTTCTACCTCGCTCCGCTCCTCTGCGGCACCGGACGGCCGGTCATCGACCCCGCCCATTTCGCCGGCGGCTCGGTGCGACTGCACGATGCGCGCTGGAAGGTATTCGGCGACAACATCCGGGTGACCGGCCTGACCGCGACGGGCGCCGGTCTTCCGGCCGACGGATGACTTTGCTGAGTGCCGGTTGGTGACTGCCCCCGCTCACCGCGCCCCCTCGCGGAACAACTGCGGCAGAAAATCCGCCAGATACCGGCGCCATACCGGCCAGCTGTGGTCGCCATCGGTGACCATATAGTCGTGGCGCAGCCCGGCCTTTTCCAGCGCGGCATGCAGTGATTCGTTCTGCTTGAAGAGAAAATCATCGCGTCCGCAGGCAATCCACAGGCGCGTCAGCTGCGCGTTGATGTCGGCCACCCGCGGCAGCGCCGCCTCCAGGGTGGCGGCATCCGGCACCGCCGCGCTGAACGCCCCGATCTGGGAAAACACATCGGCATGCCGCAGACCGAGGGTCAGGGCGTGGCGACCGCCCATGGACAGCCCGGCGAACGCCCGGCCCGCCGGGTCCTGGCGCACCGGATACTGTTCCTCCACCAGCGGGATGACTTCGGTGATCAGCTCTCTGGCAAAAGCGTCGGTATTCTCCGCAGCATAGACATCGCTCCACCCCGGCGGCGGCGGCAGGGCATGGGCGTCGGGCATCACCAGGATCATCGGCACCGCTTTCCCGCCGGCCACCAGAGCATCAAGGATCAGGTGCGCCCGTCCATGCACGGTCCACGTCTCCTCGGTGTCACTGAATCCATGGCTGAGATAGAGCACCGGAAGCCGATCCGCCAACGCGACCCCCGCCTTCACCCCGGGCGGCGTGGCCACCACCACCCGCCGCCAGGTCTCCAGTGAGGCCGACCAGTATGTGTGGTGGTGCACCGACCCCCGCGGCACCGCCTGCGGATCCCAAGGCGCCGGCGGCGTGGATGGCACCTGCAGAATACTCGATCCGGGCCACCGTTGCGGCTTCCACTCCCGGTTCAGCGGATCCGGCACGCTCACCCCGTCAACTACCAGCCGGTATTCATAAATGCCCGGCGGCACCGGCGCCGCGGTGGTCCCGGACCAGCCGTCCTTTTCCCCGCGCTCCAGCACCACTTCCGCCCCGAACTGCCCGCGCGCCACAACCGACTTCGCCGTGCCCGACCGGAACCGGAATGCCACCCGCCCGTCCGCCAGAAGCTCCGGAGACCCGTCGACAATTTTCTGGCGAGGCCCCGGCTGCGGGGCGGACGAAACGGACGGCGCCGCGGCCGCCGCCGGCTCCGCGACCGCGGTCAGGCTGCCGGTCTGGGGAATCAAGGACATGACAAAAATAAGGGCGCGGGGCAGGTTGAACATGGCTCGGAATGATTTGAGGGCTGCGGAGACCTGCCTTGGGACCCGCCGCCGCCACCGATGTTCAATCCCCGCACCCCGCATGTCCACACCCGCTTTTTTCTTCGACCGCGATGGCACCGTGAATGCCTCCCCGGGCCCGGGCTACGTGCTCCGCTGGCACGACTTCCACTTCCTCCCCGGCATCACGGAAATGCTCGCCGCCGTCAAGGCCCGCGGCTGGAAAACCATCCTCGTCACCAGTCAGCAGGGAGTCGGCAAGGGCCTCATGGACGCCGCCACCCTCGCCGACATCCACCACCGCATGCAGGCCGCCCTCGGGCCCGCCGCCGCATTCGACGGCATCTACGCCTGCACCGGCCTCGACGGTGAAGACCCCCGCCGCAAACCCAGCCCCGCCATGATCCTCGAAGCCGCGCAGGACCATCACCTCAACCTGTCCGCCAGCTGGAACATCGGTGACAAAGAGCGCGACCTCGCCATGGGCCGCGCCGCCGGCATCCCCCGCAACCTGCTCTTCGGCTCCCCCGAATTCCCCGACTGGCCCTCCGTCCTCCGCCACTGGATCGCCGCCACCCCCGGCGCCGACAGCACCCCAAGCCCCGCCGCCCGCTGACACCACCTGAGGCCCCCTCCCGCGGCACCGTCGCCTGCCACCACGGCAATTCCCGGCAGCTCACCGCACGCGCCCGCGGCCGGCCCGCGCCGCGCCGCTGTTCCGGGCCCGCGCCCCACCCCGCTCAGAACGGAAGCATATCGTCATCGTCGGGAGCGGCATTATCGTTCGCCCCGTGGTCCGGGTCCATGCCGTCCGCATCACGGCCGTCCGCCCCGGCCTGGCGGGCGTCTGCGCCGCCGTCCCACCCACGGTCGTCAAAATCCTCCTCGCTGACCTGAAGGCGGTCCGCAGCGGCGGACGAGCTCTCCGGGCGGCGTGGAGCCTGTGATTTCAGACGGCCATAATCCAGATAATGAAGGTTCGCCTGGATGTTGCTGGTGCCGGCATACAGACACGACACGAAGAACTCCTCGATCGTGGCATTCCTCACGGCCAGTTCTTCGGCAACGCGGAGGACCAGCGGTCGTTTTCCGCTGTTCTCCTCCTCAAAGCTCTTCCACCATCCGGCCGCGCGCTTCCCGGCATCGTCATGGCCGATCAGCGTGAGGACTTCCCGGTAGCGGCGCGCCACCTCGCCCTTGGTCCACCCGCGGGTGTCGGAAATCCGGCGGTCCGGCAGCGTCCAGCTCGGGGGACGTTCCGCTCCGGGCGACGGCCGGCGCCGGGGCAGCGGCTGGCTGGCGGCCGCATCATTGATGATCTGTTCTTCGGCGACTTCCCACGACGCCCGCAGGTAGGCAAAGAATGGCGGCAGGTCGGCGAGGCGGAAAAGAATGCGGGGGCCGAGCTCAGGGTCGCGGGGCGGCGAGGCGATTTCGCCGGGCAGGAGCAGCGGGCGGGACAGCGGCGCGGAACTGAGCGGCTGGCCGTCAGCGGTGGTCACGTGATGGGTGACCTCGATGAATCCGGAGCGGGCCGAAGCGCGCTCGGCATCGGGGAAATCGACCGGCGGGACATAGATGCGCGAGCCGAATCCGGCGAGCACGGCGGCCGTTTCCTCGGCATAGACCTCGTGCAGCTGCGCCTCGCACTGGGCGGCGGCCAGCACCGAGACATTGCTCTTGCGGAAGGTGGCGGTCAGACGCTGACCGAATTCCGGGATCCGTCCGGCCGCCGGCAATTCGTCAATCACGATGAAAAGCGGCCGCGGCAGCGCCCCGCCGTGCTCCCTCCCCTGCCGGATGATCCACGCAAAAAGGTTGCGGAAAATCAGGCTGGTCAGCGCCCGCTGCTTCGGGACCTGTTCCTCGTTGACCGAAAGGACCAGCAGCCCCGGCTGATCGAGCAGCAGCGCCCGGAAATCCAGCTCGTCGCGCGAGGTCGCCTGCTGCGCATTTTCATCGAAGAGCCATTGCAGGCAGTTGCTCATCTGGGCCAGGGTGGTCTCGCTGTTGCGGTTGCCATTGATGATTTCCTCGGCGAAGCGCACCAGCGCCGGGGTCTCGCCACGCTCCCCGAGCGTCCGCAGGACCGACGCCCCGCCATCGATCGCCTCGCGGACCATGCCGAGGGTGCCGGCACCGGAATGCAGGCGGTTCACCGCCATAATCGCGTAGCCGATCATGGTCGACGCCTGCTGGATAAAATATTCGCTGTCGCCATGGGTCACCCGCAGGCTCTGCACCAGCGTTTGCGCGATGTCCATGGCCACCGAGCGCGACTCCACCCCGGCAATCGGATTGATGAAATGCGTGCACACCGAGGCGTCGCCCGCGTTGAAATGCGCCACCTGCCCGCGCTCCGTCCCACGGTGATGACGGAAAGCGGCCAGGGCATGCCGCGCGCTGCCCGGCTGCACCGCAAAAACTACCACCGAGGCCGTCGGGTCCGCCAGCGCCGAGGTCACCGCCCGCTCGACCAGCCGCGTCGTCTTTCCCGAACCCGGCACCCCGAGCACCAGGGTGCCCCGCCGCGTGATTTCCCCGGGCAACACCAACGTCTGCTCGGGCAGACGGCGCAGGTCGCTGCCGGTCGGTTCGACCTCCACCACCGGTGTGAAACCGCAAAACCGCAACGGAATGTCGTTGAACGGCCTCCGGATCTCGCCTTCACGCTTCCGGTCGCCGGTCACCCGTTGGCGCCTCCCGGGCGCCTTGCGGTCGCGTGGCTGTTTGGTTTTGACTGTGTGATCGGGGCTCATGGCTGGTCAGGGTTGGGGGTGGTTTTGGGGTTGGTGCTGGCGGGGGAACCGGTCGGCAGCTTCGCAGCGGCCTTCGCTTTTCTTTTGGCCGCTGGCCGGGCTTTGGCAGGGCCGCTGGCGCCGCCTTCCGCCCCGGCCTTCTTCCGGCCCTTCGCGCCCGTCTTGCCCATCACCTTCGCCGGGCCGTTTCCTGGCAGTGGCGCGCCGGCCGGCGGACCGGCGGGCTCGGAGATTGATTTCAGGTCGGCCGCGGTGGCCAGGCGCACATCGGCGGACGACAGCGGGGTCCGCGCCGGCCGTTCCATGCTTTCTTTCGGGAGGTGGAAGTGCGGGCTCGGGGGCTCCACTGTCTGGCGCACGCCCGGCCGCAGCAGCGGGGGTTCGTCGAGCGCGATGGCGGCCGCGGTCACCTCAACAGCGGCAATGGACCGCCCGGGCTCGGCAAGCACGCCGAGGACCGGCTCCATCGCGGCCCGCAACCGGGCTTCCATGGCATCGACGGTACCGCCCTGTCGCCCCGCCTCTTCGGCCAGAGCGTCCGCCGCCTCAGACGTCAGATGAAACCGCACGCCGTGCGCTTCACAATATGTCCGCAGCCGGCGCCCCGGCCACCACGCCCGGTCCTCCGCCCGCGCCCACGCCCGCAATTCCTCCGGCGTTCCCGGTAACAGTAACGCCTCGCTCCGGAAAAACCGGGCCAAGGCCGCCCGCTGCGCCCGGCGATCAGTCTCCGATCCGCCACCGCGGTCGCCGCCGGCCGGACCAGCCGCCAAAATGTCCCTGATCGAAGCCGCGGACGTCGGCACCGGTCGGGCAATGCCTGATGACGTCGAGGATCGCGGACGGGTCGGCCGCCCCAGACGCATCGTGCCCACCCAGAAAACGTCCCGCGACGTGAGCTGCAACAGCGTGCCTTTGTGCAAGTGCGGGTAGCGCTCGGCCGACGACAGCTGACCGCCCAGTCCCAGCACCATTTCCTCGGTCATATCTTCCAGATCCTCAATGAGTACTATCCCCAGCGGCGCGCTCTCCCGACACTGCGGATGCCGCCGTGCCAGCTTGGCGATCCACTGGGCGACCGCCCCGCCTCCCCGCACCGACACTTCCAGATACGGCAGGCCGGCCTGCGTCGCCAACGAGCGGACCAGCCGCGCCGGGGTCCGCCCGGGATCGCTGCCCGCCAGCAACACCGGATGCGCCGGCAACGACTCCGGCCCGCTCCAGGCCCGGAACACCGAGAATTCATTCCAGAGTACAGCCTTGGCTTCATGCTGAGCCGGCACAGCCTCATCGAGATACGTCGGAACATGCGGGTCTCCGGGCGAAGGCGCAGGCGACGGGGGTGGCGGGGGATTCATAAGGGTCGGGGGTCGGGGGTCGGGGGTGGAAAGGGGCGCGGCCGAAGGGCGCGGGCACGGTTCTCCCGCAAGCGCCGTCATTCGGCTCCGGATCTGCCCGATCCGGGCTGCTTCAACGTTCTAACGGTCCGCCGGTCAACGCGGCGCCCGTTCAGCACATCGTCCCGCAGTTTATATCAACTTGGCGTTTTTTGCCGCGAATTTCCGGCAGCTGGCGGCAGGAAAAAGGGACATATCAGTGGTCCCGGGATTCGTGAACCGGTTTTTTGAATCGTAGTTCTTTGACTGTCTTACTATTCTATATTTTCACCAATCGTTCTGCAACAGCACGCCGCTGGCACTCCGGCCTGCCCGCTCTCTCCTTTCCTGATTCAACCCGCTACCAACTTATCCCCGGTGACAACCGCCCCCCTTTCAGATCCAATCTTTCCGGATCCGCGGACCCTCCGCCCGATGAAATGAAAATCAGTCTTCTTCAGACTATGGGCTGCTGTCGACGACGGCCACCGCATCCATTCCCCCGCGCACGCTGGCGCTGGTGGCAGCGCCTGCAGCCAGCCTCAACTTCCGGGAAGTGATCTTCTCTCCGCGGCAGCGCGGGGGCGTTCATTTTGATTGCCAGCCGGGCCGATCTTCCACAGGATCGCCTTTCATGAAGAGACGATCGTTCATCAAATCCTCCGCCGCCCTCGCCGTACCCACCATTGTTCCGGCCTCGGTCGTGTTTGCCCAAGGGGACAAACCGGTGCCCAGCAACCGCATCACCGTGGCCCTCATCGGCTGCGGCGGCCAGGGCAACGGCAATCTCGGCGGCATCATGAATTCCGAGGAAGTGCAGGCCGTCGCCGTCTGCGATCCCGATAAGGGCCGTCGCGAAGCCACCAAAGGCCAGGTGCAGGAACGCTATGCCAAGGAGGCCGCCAGCGGTCAGTTCAAAGGCGTCGACGCCGTCAACGACTTCCGCGAAATCACCAGCCGCCAGGACATCGATGCCGTGATCGTCGCCACCCCGGACCACTGGCACGGACTGGCCACCATGGCCGCCCTGCGCACCGGCAAACACGTCTACTGCGAAAAACCGATCACCCACCTCTTCGCCGAGGGCCAGGCCGTGTACCAGGAAGCCGCCAAAAGAAAGGTCATCTTCCAGGTCGGGTCCCAGCAGCGGTCCGAAACCGTCTTCCGCATCGCCGTGGAAATCGTCATGAACGGACTGATCGGCAAGGTCAACGAGGTCAAGGTCGGCCTGCCCACCGGCCCGCAGACGGACATCGAAGGCACGGTGGCCGAACCGCTTCCCGAGGGCCTCGACTACGACATGTGGTGCGGCCCGAGCCGGCTGCTTCCGTTCCATCCGAAACGGCTCCACTGGGACTGGCGCTGGTGTCTCGACTACGGCGGCGGCCAGCTCATGGACTGGATCGGCCACCACAACGACATCGCCCATTGGGGCCTGGAAATGGACCAGAGCGGACCGGTCCGCGTCGAAGCGAAAAATTTCCGCTTCCCCGAAAAAGGCATGTGGGACAACCCGATCGATTACGAGATCGTCTCGACCTACGCCCCCGGGTATACCGTCACCCTGTCCAACCGCCACCAGATGGGCAAGGAGAACCGCAACATGGGCACCCAGTGGATCGGCGAAAACGGTTGGGTCTATGTCGACCGCGGCCGCATCGAGGCGTCCAACGCCGATTGGATCCGCGAATCATTCGACCGCGGCCCGCGCAAAGCCTACAAGGTGAAGGGAGGCCACCACCGGAACTGGGTCGAGGGCATCCTCACCGGCACCGAGTGCATCTGCCCCGCCGAAGCCGGCCACCGGTCGGCCACCCCGGGTCACCTCGGCTACGTCTCCAACAAATTGAAACGCCCGATCCAATGGGACCCGAAGGCGGAAAAGGTCGTGGGTGACGACGAAGCCGAAAAACTGCTCAAAACGCTCGCCTACCGCGGCGACTGGAAACTCGCCTGATCCACGGCGGCCGTCCGGGCCGGCGGACCCATCCGTCGCCCGGTCGGACAGTTCCCACGGCCCGTCGTCGCCGCTCTGGCCGCCGGCCCGGGTCCGTCGCCCCGCTCCCGTTCCGCCGGGTCCATCAAGCAGACACTTTGTGGATGCGGGCGCGCTTCTCCTCTGCCAGTATGCCGCGCCCGACGCGCCCCCATGCCGCCGTTTCCCGAACTGAAGGACATTTCCCCGCCGTCCCCGCCGCCGTTCTCGTCCCCGGAAGAGATCCAGGCATTGGTGTGGCAGATCTTCGGGGCGGTGGCCGCCGTCGTCCTCATCGCCGCCGCCTGGCTCTGGTGGCGGTGGCGCGTCCGCCGCGCCCAGCCGCCGCCGCTGCCGCAGCCGGCCCTCGACCAATTGCGCGACCGCCTCACCGCCCTCCATCCGCAGCTCGCCACCCTGCCCCCGGCCGCCATCGGTGAACAGGTCAGCCACGCCCTCCGCACCTACCTCCAACGCGAACACGGCCTGATGGCCCGCTACCGCACCACCGAGGAACTCCTCGGCACCAGCAGCGGCCTGCGCCGCCCCGACGCCCCGCCACCGCTCCCGTTCCTCCGCCCCTTCGCAGAAGTGCTGCCGCTCTGCGACACCCTGAAATTCGCCGGTTCCGGACTCGGCTCCGCGGCCGCCGCCCAACTCATCGACCGCGCCCTCGCCGCCACCAGCGACGTCCGTGCCGCGCTGGCCCAGCCCCCAGTCATGCCACCCCCGCCGCCGCCGGAGCCGACCGACGCCACCGGTGGTTTTTCCGCCACCGCAGAGCCACCACCCGTGTCGCCGGAACCGGCGCCGCCACCCGCCACCGAAGCCGCGGCCGCCAACCCGCCGCCGGCCCGGCCCTCCGCTCCACCCGTGCCGCCGGCGCCCGGCTCCATGGCCGCCGCGCCCACTCCCGCCCCTTCCCCGCCCCCACCGCGGGACGCCTTGCCGACCCGCACTGCCTCTCCCCGCAGCGATTCTTTCACCCGTCCCCCAACCGCCGCTTTTGCCCGTGGAGCCGACGTCATTCCCGCTTGAGTCACTGTGGCCCTGGCTGCGCGACTGCCGCTTTGCCGAACCGCAGTGGTTCTGGCTGCTCGCGGTCTTGCCGCTGCTGGCCCTCCTGCGCGGCGCCCGCGGCTCCGGTCCGGCCGTGGCGTTCTCCTCCCTCCACCTCCTGCGCCAGATCGCCCGCCCCGGCCGCTCCGCTGTCGGCGCTTTCTCCGCCAGCCTGCCGTTCCTCACTCTCGCCCTCGGCATCACCGCCCTCGCCCGCCCCCAGCACGTCCGCACCATCGAAACCATCGACGCCAGCGGCGTCGAAATCTTCCTCGCCATCGACGTCTCGCTGTCCATGTCCATCGAGGACATGACGCTCGGGTCGGAAACCGTCAACCGCCTCACCGCCGCCAAAAAAGTCACCCGTGACTTCATCAAGGGACGCACCAGCGACCGCATCGGGCTCGTCGCTTTCGCCGGGAGGCCGTACGTACCGAGCCCGCTCACCCTCGACCACACCTGGCTGCTCAACACCCTCAGCGAACAGGTCCGCATCGGCCTGGTCGAGGACGGCACCGCCATCGGCTCAGCCATCGGCGCCGCCGCCCGCCGCCTCGAAGGCCGCAGCTCGGAAACCAGAAGCAAACTGATCGTCCTGCTCACCGACGGCTCCAACAACTCCGGCAACCTGACGCCGCTCGACGCCGCACGCCTCGCCCAGACGTTCGGCGTGCGCATCTACACCATCGCCGTCGGCACCGAAGGCATGCACCGCATCCCGCTGCCCGACCGCTCCGGCCGCTTCATGCCCGGCATGCGCCAGGAATTCGACATCGATCTGATGAAAAAGATCGCGGAAATGACCAATGGCATGTTCTTCCGCGCTCAGGATACCCGCGCCCTGGAGGAAATCTTCCGCACCATCGACACGATGGAAAAAACTGAGATCAAGCGCCTGACCCGCACCGAGGTGAACGAATTGTTCCCATGGCTGGTGGCCGCCGCCCTCGCCGCCGGCGGCCTCGGTGCCACCCTTCGCCTGACCGCTCTCCGGGAGGTGCCCGCATGACTTTCGCCAACCCCAGTGCTCTTTTCCTCCTGCTCCTGCTGATCCCGCTCGCCCTCTTCAAGGGGGTGGGCGACCGCCTCGCCCGGCACCGCCTCCACCGCATCGCCGGACCCCGGCTCCTGCCCCAGCTCCAGCGCGGCGGCTGGCGCGGGCGCGGGTGGCTCATCTTCCTTTTCGAGGCGCTCGCCCTCGCCCTGCGCGTCGCCACCCTCGCCCGCCCGCAATGGGGTTTCACCGAACGCGAGATCCAGGGCCAGGGGCGTTCGATCATCATCGCGCTCGACACCTCGCGCTCGATGCTCGCCACCGACCTCACCCCTGACCGCATGACCCGCGCCAAACTCGCCGCCCAGGACCTCGTCGCCTCGCTGCCGGGTGACAAGATCGGTCTCATCGCCTTTGCCGGACGCGCCTTTCTGCAGGCGCCGCTGACCACCGACCACGAGGCGCTTCTGGAGTCCCTGAACCAGTTCGACACTGAGTTGATCCCGCGCGGCGGCACCAACCTGACCGAACCGCTGAAGCTCGCCGCCGAGGTTTTTGACAAGGCCGGGACCGCCAGTCATGCTCTCATCATGTTCAGCGATGGCGATGAACTCGAGGGGGAAGCCGTGACCACGGCACGCCAGGCCAAGGAAAAAAACATCATGGTCGTCACCGTCGGCGTAGGCACCCGCGAGGGCGCTCTGCTCCCGGACCAAGCCGCCCGCCGCCGCGGCAGCTGGCAGCGCGACAGCACCGGCCGCCCGGTCCGCACCCGGCTCGAGGAATCCGTGCTCGAAGGCATCGCCCGCGAAACCGGCGGCCTCTACCTCAACCTCAGCGGCTCCAGCGTGCTCAAGGAACGCGTTCAGGTCATCCTCGACAAACTCGACCGCTCGAAAACCGCCGCCCTCAAGGACCAACGCCAGGCCATCGACCGCTACCAGTGGACACTCGTCCCCGCGCTCGCCTGCCTGGTCATCGCCTGGCTCCTGCGCCTCGGCCGGCGGCTCCGGCTCGCCCTGCCCCCGGCGTGGGCCACCTCCGCCCGGCCGGCTGCCGCCACCGCCGTCCTGCTCACCGTCCTGCTGACCACACCGGCCGCCACCGCCGGCGTGCTCGTCCCCGGCCCTCCCCCGTCCGGCCCCAGCCCGTGGCAGGCATTTCAGAAAGCGGAAGCCGTCACCAACGTGCCTGGCGAACTCACCGAGGAACAACAGGCGCTCAAACGCCAGGTCTACGATGTCGTCACCGATCGCTTTGACCAGGCCCTCGCCGAATCCCCGAAACCGACACGCGCCGCCGAACTCGAATTCGGACGCGGCGCCAGCCGCTTCCGCGCCGGCGACCACGATGCCGCCATCGATTCGTTCGGCAAGTCGCTCGCCTCAACCGACCGGACCCTGCAGGCGGAGGCCGCCTACAACCTGGGCAACGCGCTCGCCGACAAAGCCAAAAACTTTCCCAAACAGAAGAACCGCCTCAAAAGCATGATCGGGCTGATTGAGCAGGCCATCCGTCACTACGACGAAGCCCTCACCACCAACCCGTCCCACGAAAACGCCCGCATCAACCGCGATCGGCTCAAGGACTACCTGCCGAAACTCCAGGAAGAACGCCAGCGCCGCATCCAGGAAGGCAAAAACCGCCGCCAGCAGCAGAAGGGACAGCAACAGGGAAAACAACAAGGCCAGCAGCAACAGGGCCAGCAGGGCCAGCAAGGGCAACAGGGCGAGGGCCAGCAGGGGCAACAGGGGCCGCCGGGCGCCGGTGACGAATCTGAGGAGGAAACCGACGAGGAAGGTGAGGGCCCGGAACCGGGGTCCGAGGGTCAAGGCGGCCAGGAGGGCGATGGCTCTCAAGGCGAACAACCCGGTGAACAACCGGGCCAGGCTCCCGGCGATCAGGACGGCGAGGGCGAGGGCGGTCGCAAACCGAGCGACCGCGAACAGGCCGGCCCCGAAGGCAACGAGGCCGAACGCAGCGGCGAACAACAGGGCGAAGGCCCGCTCGGCACCACGGGCGGTGGTTCGTCCGGCGACGGCCGGAACGACAACCGCTCGTCCAATCCGTCCGCCACCGATGCCGCCGACGCCAGACGCGACCCGCGCACCGGGTTCTCCCGCAACGAGGCCCGCGCTCTGCTCCGCGCCCTCGCCGACGAAGATTATGTGCGGCCGCTCACCGACAAGGCCGTGCGCGAGGGAACCTACAAAAACTGGTAGCCACCACCCCGAAATGATTCTCGCCCACTCGACCGCCGCCCCGCTCCGCCCACTGCCCGGCGTCTCACGCGTGCCGGCTCGGCACCTTCTTTTCCGGATCCTCCGGCTCGCCGCCCTCGCCGCCACCGCCCTCGCCGGCACCGCCGGCACCGCCGCCGCCCAGCAGGTCACGGCCACTCTTTCCCCGCAGATCGTCGCCCAGGGCCAGCCCGCCGAATTCGCCATCACCTACGAGGGACCCCAGACGTCGCTGGAAGCACTGCCCGACTCCCTCGCGGTCGAGGGGATCGAGTTCGACGGCCCTCAGACCCAGCAGAGTTTTTCGCTGAACAACAATGTCGCCACGTTCCGGTTCGAGTTGATCTGGCAGGTCTCCGGCACCCAGCCGGGCCGCTTCACCATCCCCGCGCAATCCGTCACCTTCGGCGGTCAGTCGTTCACCACCCGCGAACTCGTGCTCGAAGTACGTGAAGGCCCGGCTCCCGAAAGCTCCCTCGAGCCGCTCCTGCGCATGACAATCGGAAAATCCGATCTCTACGTCGGCGAGGTCACCCCTATCACCATCACTGCTCTCTTCCACCGGCGCACCCAGCTGCGCAACTACGGCCACCCGAAACTCCCGCGCGAAAATTTCGTCGT
>JALRGF010000109.1 GCA_023253495.1 Verrucomicrobiales bacterium | reverse complement strand
GGGGGGGGGGGGGGCCCCCCTTGCAGGCCGAAGTCGCCCGGGGTGCGGACCAGGCCTTCGCCGAAGAGGAGTTGCCAGAAGCGGTTGACCTGGACGCGGGCGACCAGTGGCTGGTCCGGCTGCATGAGCCAGCGGGCGAGGCCGAGGCGGTTACGCGGCTGGTCGGGCGGGAAGGGCGGGAGGAAGGCGGGCACGTCGCGCCCGACCTTTTCCCCGGGCGTCTGGAAATCGCCGCGCAGGAGGACGTGGGCGTCGCGCGGCTGCGGGAGTTCCACGCTGACCATCTGCAGCGGGTGGTTGGCTTCGTTGCCGAGAAAGGCGAGGCGGTCGGTCAGGGCGGCGGCCAGCTCGCGGAGCGGTTTCAGGGCATCCGACGTCGGGCCGTGGGCATGGCGCAGGTAATGATTGCGGAGGAGGGCGGTGTCTTCGGCCGAGCGGCGGTCCGCGGGTGTGCTGATGGCGGCGAGCACCGTTTCGGGAGCGGGCGGGGCCGAGCGGCCGGCACAGGCGGCGATCTCGGGCTCGCTGAGCGCCCGGTCGTGCAGACGGGCTTCCTGCAGGACGCCGGCGAGCATGTAATTGGCGCCGGGGGGGAGCGCGCGCGCGCCGAAGACGATGCGGGCCGCTCCGGCTTCGAAGGTGACCGTGTCCGCCTTTTTGATTGGTTGGCCGTAAGGCTGGCCGTCGCGATAGCCGCGGATGGTGCCGTCCTCGTCGTAGGCCAGAGCGAGGTGGACGAAGGTCCGGGCCGCCTCGGTTTCGGGCGGGCCACCAAAGTCCTCGGTACGCCGGAAATGGTCGCTGCCCGCCATCCACCGCCCCGGCTCCCGCTCACCGAAGACGAGGGCGTCGAAAACCTGCTGGGACGGGTCCGGGTGGAGCGACTGCAGGGTGATGACAGCGCCGCCGCGCTGGTCGAGCCCGTCGAGCCGGACCCGGACCTCCACGGTTCTGGCCCGGAGCGGGAACGGGAGCGGGGCGGAAACAACGTGGGCGGCCCTGCCGTCGAGCACGAGCCCTTCCCCGGAAAGGCGGGCGCCGTTTTCCAGGCTGCCGCCGAGGCCGCCGGTGGCGTCGGTGGCGGAGCGGGTGAAGTCCCAGGCGGCGATCGGTGCCGGTGCGGCTGGCGGCTGCCAGGCGGCCAGAGACGCTTCCCAGGCGGCCTGGGAGCGGTCGAGGCTCCCGGCCGGATCCCCGGTGAAGCCCGGGTCGGTATACGTCGAGGCCGCCGATCTCAGAACCTCACTGATGCGGCGCTCCAGCTCCTGCCGGCGCCGGGCGGTGACAGCGAGTTCCGTCTGCATCGCGCGGGTCGGGGCCCGCATCACCGGTGGCACCGGTTTGCCATGGAACCCGCTGACGCCACCGGCGCCGACTTCATCCAGGGAATTGAAGAAGGCGGTGAGCTGGTAGTATTCCTTCTGCGAGATCGGGTCGTATTTGTGCGAGTGGCACTGGGCGCAGTTGAGGGTGAGGCCGAGCCACACGCGTCCCATGGTGATGGTGCGGTCGCCGGCATAGGCGGTCAGAAATTCCTCGGGATCGGCACCGCCTTCCTCGTTGAAGCGCGCGTTGCGGTTGAAGCCGGAGGCGGTCTTCTGCTCGAACAGCCCTGCTTTTGTGCTGCCCCCGCCTCGCTCCTCGCCTCTCCCTCCATGCTCCTGGCCACCCCATCCCACACAGCGCCCACCTCTACCGTGCTCATCACTCCTCGCACAGCGCCTCT
>JALRGF010000296.1 GCA_023253495.1 Verrucomicrobiales bacterium | reverse complement strand
TGGACAAGCTTGGCGAAGTGCCCCTCGATCTCGGGCGGCAAATCGAGAAGCGGGCGCTGGAGGCGGGCCTCTATGCTGCAAACCTCCCGGAGGAGGTGGGCGGCGGCGGCCTCGGCCTGGAGGCCAAGACGATCATGGAGCGCGAATTCGGCAAGACCAGCCACGCGCTGCACAGCTGGGTGGCGCGCCCGACCGAACTTCTCCTCGCCTGCCAGGGTGAACAACGTGAGCGCTACCTTTACCCGTGCGTGAAGGGAGAGAAGCGCGAACTCTTCGCCCTGACGGAGCCTGAGGCCGGTTCGGACGTGATGGGCATGAAATCCCACGCACGTCGCGATGGCGAAGACTGGATCTTGAACGGCTCCAAGCACTTCATCTCCGGCCCCGTCATGCCGGATTTCGCCATCGTCTTCGCGGCCACCGGCGTGGATGAAGGCCCGCGCGGATCGCGCAAGCGCGTCACCGCCTTCCTCGTCGACGTGGGCACGCCCGGCTTCGACGTGCGCGACGGCACGCATTGCGTGAGCTATCGCGGTTACAAGACGTTCCAGCTCAGCTTCGACAATGTGCGCCTGCATCAGCGCCAGATCCTCGGGGAAGAGGGGCGCGGCCTCGAACTCTCCGGCCAATGGCTCACCTATGGCCGCATTTTTGTCGGCGCCTCCTGCTGCGGGAAGGCAGAGCGGCTTCTGGGGCTCGCTACCGAATGGGCGGCCAGCCGCAAGCAATTCGGCCAGGCCATCGGCAAGTTCCAGGGCACCGGCTTCAAGCTCGCCGACATGGCCACCGAGTTGCGCGCCGCCGACCTGCTGGTCGAGGACGCGGTGCGGCGCGACGTTCTTGACCTCATCCGCCGCCTCGAAGCCGTCGATGAATCCCTGCGCGGCGACGGACCAAAACCGCTGCCCCAGGCGCTGCGCGAAATGATGTAGTCGCCGAACCCGCACCCCGTTCGCCCGACCCCATCCTTTCACCGGCCACTGCCATCGGCCCCAAGGTTCCATTTACCCCACTGCCACCACCCCTCATGTCCCAGTACCTGACCAAGATCCTCGTTTCCGCCGTCATCATCGCCACGGTTTCGGAACTGGCCAAGCGCAACAATGTGCTGGCCAGCGTGATTCACTCGCTGCCCTTGACCTCGCTGCTCGCGCTGACCTGGATCTACCTCGAAACGCGCGACACCCAGCTCATCGCCAGCCATACCCACGGCACTTTCTGGTTTGTGCTCCCGACGCTGCCGATGTTCCTCGTGCTGCCCGCGCTGCTGAAAACCGGCTGGGGGTTCTGGCCGGCAATGGGCGCCTGTCTGGCCGGCACCTTCGGACTGTACCTGCTCACCATGTGGGTGACCCGCGCGCTCGACATCCGCTTCTGATTGCTCCTTCCCTTTCCCGGGAATCCGGCCACCCTATTTCCCATGCCCGCGTCACGCGCCAGCGACCCCCGCATCGAACCCGCCACCCTGGACGACCTCGCGGCGCTCACCGAGCTGGTCATGGAGCTCATGGATGTGGAAGCCGATTTTGTGCCGGACCGGCGCAAGCAGGAGACCGGCATCCGCCTGATTCTGGAGCAACCGAACCGCGGCAGGATTTTTGTCCTGCGCAACGACCACCGGATCTTCGGCATGGTCAACCTGCTCTTCACCATCTCGACCGCCGAGGGCGGCTTCGTCATTCTGATGGAGGACCTCGTCATCCACCCCCAGCACCGGGGCCATGGCTACGGCAGCCGGCTCATGGAATACGTCCTCGATTTCGCCCGCGAAAAGGATTTCCGGCGGATCACCCTGCTCACCGACCGGGTGAGCAACGTCTCACAGAAATTTTTCGAGCGGCACGGATTCACCCACAGCGCGATGATTCCGATGCGCCGGGTTTTCCCGGCCGCCGCCGCCCCCTGAAAACCCATGAACGCGATCCAGCCGACCCTCCGGCCGCTGGCAGCCATGCGCGGCCAGTCCTTCGGCATTGAGGACGGGCACGCCACCTCGGCGGCCGACGGCGCCGCCCTCGTCATGCTCGGCGTGGTTTTTTTTGTTGTCGGCCTGATCGGCCTGTTTGCCTGGACCATCAAACGCCGGTCCCAGCGACCGGATCCGACCCTCGAATTCCTTTCCCAGCTCGACAAGGAGTCCGAAGATAGCCGAAGTGGCGTCGACCCTTCCGGGCCCCGGGAGCAATGGGAGCGCCCGCCTGATTGGTGGAAGCAGCCGTGAGGCGGACCATGATGCGGCCGTCCTGCCTTCCCCTCAGCGGACCATGGGTGGTGCCTTCCGCGGGAAGGCGCGTCCGCGGGCGCCGCTTCCGGATCACCGGCCACCGCTCAGGACTCCGGCGGCGCGTCCGGCACCGCCGGACCGCTTTCCACGCGCAGCGTCTCAATCGCCGGCAGGAGCAGTTCCTGTTGCCAGGGCAGCAGTTGCTGGTGCGACTCGATATTCCGGGCGATCTCCTCGAGCACCGAGCGTGACGCGATGAGCGCGCCGTCAAGATTCATGGCGTCGGCGAGGCGGTCGCGATGACCCTTGAGATGATCAAAGCGTTTGTCCGCTTCCGGGTGGCGGGTCGTGCGCTTGCGCGGCAGGCGTTTCGGCCACTGCTCGGGCGGCAGCCGGGCCGCGGATTCCAGCGCCTTCTGGAAACGGCGGCGGGCCGGCGGCGGAAACCGCGGCGGCAATTCCGGAGCCGCACCATCCTGGAAATCCAGCGCCATCTGCAGCAGCGGCTCGTTGTTCATCACTTTGAACGGGGGCCGGTCGAGACGCTCAGCCTCGCCGTTGCGCCAGTGCCAGAGCGCCCGCAAGGCGGCCAGCCCGCGCGGCTGCAGGTTCCCCCATCCGTTGATCCGCCACGCCTCCTCGCCGTCGGGCGGAGTGCGGTTGAGGACGTGGGCGCGGGCCGCCGCACAGCTCTGATGAAACCAGTCGAGGCGGCGCGCCTGCTCCAGCTGCCCGAGCAGGCGGTCCGCCAGCGGCAGGATATACCGCACGTCGTTGAGCGCATATTCAATCATGACCGGCGGCAACGGCCGGCGCCCCCAGTCCGCACGCTGCGACTGCTTGGACAGCGAAACACTGAAGACATCCTGAAGCAGGTGGGCCAGACCGAACTGTCGATAACCGACCAGACGGGCGGCCGTCTGGGTGTCGAGCACGGTCGGCGGGACAAAATCGAAGGTCCGCTTGAAAAGCGACATGTCAAAATCCGCCCCGTGCATCCAGACCTCGGCGCGGTGCAGGAAATCGATCAGCGGCGACAGGTTTTCGACGCGCAGCGGGTCGATGATGACGTGGCGTTCCGCGCAGGTGAACTGGATGAGGCAGAGCTTTTCCTTGTAGGAATGCAGGCTGTCCGCCTCGGTGTCGACCGCGCAGCGATGGCTTCCGTCCGGACCGGGCGGCAGGGCCTCCAGGTAGGTAACCAGGGCCGCGGTTGTCTCGATGATCGCACCGGCGGGTGCGTTCGGGCCGGCGGCGGGACTGGGGGCGGAGGCATCCATCAGTCAGGAGAGGCGCAGGCCGCTGAGGAGAATTTCCGCGTTGTTCTGGGTGGCCCGGAGGTTCTTGACGAGGACTTCCATCGCCTCGCCGGCCGGCAGCTGGGCCAGCTGGCGGCGGATGCCCAGCACCCGCCGGAATTCCTCCGGGTGATACAGCCGGTCGTCGTTCCGGGTGCCCGACCGCTGCATGTTGATGGCCGGGAAGATGCGGCGTTCGACCATCTCGCGGTCCAGCTGCAGCTCCATGTTCCCGGTGCCCTTGAATTCCTCGAAGATGACCTCGTCCATGCGGCTCTCGGTCTCAATCAGGGCGGTCGCGACAATGGTCAGGCTTCCGCCTTCCTCCACGTTGCGGGCGGCCCCGAAGAATTTGCGCGCCCGTTGCAGCGCCTTCGGGTCCACCCCGCCGGAAGTCAGGCGCGCCTTGCCTCCGCCTCCGCCACCACCACCGCCGCAATTGTTGTAGGCGCGGGTCAGGCGGGTCAGGCTGTCGAGCAGCACGACCACATCCCGCCCCTGCTCGACCAGACGTTGGGCCCGGGCGATGACAATTTCCGCGACCTGCATGTGCCGGTCGGGCATCTGGTCGAAGGTGGACGCATAGACGACCGAATCGACCGTCTCGCGGAAGTCGGTCACCTCCTCCGGCCGCTCGTCCAGCAGCAGAACCATGAGCTCGATCTCGGGGTGGTTCTTGCGGATGGCCACTGCGATTTCCTTGAGGAGGATGGTCTTGCCGCCGCGGGGTGGCGCACAGATCAGGGCGCGCTGGCCCTTGCCGAGAGGAGCCAGAATGTCCACCACCCGGGTGCTCACCGACTTGCTCTTGGTATTCTCCAGAATGATGCGGTCCTTCGGAAAAAGCGGCGTCAGGCTCTCAAACGGCTTGGCCGGCTGCCAGTTCGCCACGTCAATGCCCTCGATGGTGAGCACGGTGTCGATCGACAGAAAACTTTCCTTCTCGCGCGGCGAGCGGGCGAGGGCGGTGAGGAAATTGCCGGTTTTCAGGCCGAACCGCCGGATGATGTTCGGGGAGATGTAGACGTCGTCCGGCTGCGGCAGGAAGCTGTAAACCGGGTCGCGCACGAATCCATACCCTTCACGGGTCACCTCGAGCACCCCGTGGCACTCGAAAACCGTCCCCCGGCGGCCCCAATGACTGCAGATGTCAAACACCAGCTGGTGCTTCGAACGGCTGCCGGCAACCCGCAGGCCGAGCGAGGCGCCCAGCTCATACAGCTTGGCCAGCGAATTCTTCTGGAACGCGTGCAGGTCGATGCGCTCGGGCGGCGGCGGCAGTTCGGCCGGTTCCGGGACAGCGGGCGGAGGGGACGACGGCGCCGCGGCGGAGGAGGTCGCGGCACCCGGAGCCTCCGGCTCGGCGGCCCCCTCCGGGGGCGCGGATGGAGCGGCGGCGGGGGAGGCGGCGGGAGTCACGGCGACAGCCACGGGTGCCGTTTCAGGCACGATACTTGTCTCTTCAGGCATGGGATGCTTCCTTCGTTCCAGACCACGAGGTGCGCCCGGCGCACCTTCTCCAGGATCGGCCATTGGGCCGCCAGGATTTGATCGACCACCCGGTCATCGAGCCCGCGGTGATGGTGCAGACGGGCGCGCTGGGTGGAGGGGCTGGATGCCAGAACGATTTCATAATCCCGGTCAACGTCAAATCCTGTTTCATAGAGAAGCGGGACCTCGATCAGGAAAAGCCGGACCCGGCCCGAAGCGGCCGCCGCCGCCCGTGCCGCCCGGCAGCGGCGCCGGACTTCCGGATGCAGCAGGCCCTCGAGCCGGCGGCGGGCGGCGTCATCGCCGAAGACCAGGGGACGCAGACGCGCACGGTCAATTGTACCGTCGGCCGCCAGCACCCCGGGCCCGAACGCCGCCGCCACCGCCCCCGCCCATGCCGGTTCGGCGAACAGCTGGTGGACCGCGGCGTCGCAATCGAAGACCTCGATCGACGCATCGCCTCCGGCCAAAAGAGACACGAAAAGACTTTTACCGGTGGCGATGCCGCCGGTGAGGCAGGCGGTGAGCATGGGAAGTAGAACAGAAAAGGGGCGAAGGCTTGCACCTTCGCCCCTCCTGGAATCAGGAAACACGCAGCGTCCGCCGGGACGCCAGCGTCATTTGAAGTTCATATCCGGAGCCTGCGGGAGGAGGGCATCATCCGGACCGGCCGGCAGGGTGGCGGCGCCCCCGAGATCCGCGGCGCCAGCACCAGGACCGCGACCGGCATTAACCTTCTGGCCGGACGGATCGATGAGGTTTACCGTGACGAACATCATCAGGTTCTTCTTGAAGAACTGATCGGCCTTGGTGCGGAAGAGGCGACCGACATAGGGAATGTCACCGAAAATCGGCACTTTATCCTCGACCGACTGCACATCCTCACGAATGAGACCGCCGACGCCCAGCGTCATGCCGTCCCAGATCGTCACGGAGGTGCTCAGCTTGCGGGTCGAGAAGACCGGCTGCTCAATGCGGTTCTCCGTGAGAATAATCGTGGTCGGATTGCCGAGAGCGTCGACCGCGGACGTCTGGATCGGACTGCCGTAGTTCACGAAGCCCTCGAACTCGACGACCTCGGGAGCGAGGGTGAGGTCGATGGTGTAGCCGTCGGCGCCGAGAGTCGGTTCGACTTCCAACGTCACCCCGGTGTTCCGGGTTTCGAAGGCCGTCGGGGTGGTCGGCGTGACCGGGAAGCCGCCACCGGTGGTACCCTGTCCGCCGCCGCCGAAGAGGCTGCCGCCACCACCGAAATCCTGGGGAATTTCCGGTGGTTCAAACTCGGTCGGATAGATGAATTCGCGGATCACCTCGACTTTGGCGCGCTGGCCGCTTCGGGTGGTGACCTGGGGAGCGGTCAGCAGGTCAGTTCCCTTTTTCTGATTCAGGGCGCGCAGCACGACCTGGAATTGCGGATCCGTGAAAACACCGGCGACGCCGAAGACCGCGGGGGTGACGCTCGACTCTGCCGTGCCTTCGGCCGAAGTGCTCGCGGAAAGCAGGCCGTCAATGGCGTTGTTCGAGATGGCGTTGTCGCCGAAGCGGAGACCGCCGGTGGTCAGGTTGGAACCACCGACAGGAGTGGCCGTGGTTCCCTGACCGGGAGGCACGAAAGACCAGTTGCTGCCGCCGACCGGACCGGCCCCGCGGTTGCCGGCGGTGCCTCCTCCGGCGAAGATGCCGCTGCTGACGTCGAAGCCGCCGACCAGCCAGTCAAAGCCGAATTCATCGGTGTTCTTCTGGTTCACCTCGATGAACTTGGCCGTGATGTTGATCATCTTGGAGATCTTGTTCGAGATGCTCTCCACGAATTGATCCACGAGGTCGAGGTTGGCCGGCGTGTTGCGCACGGTCAGCGTGGACGTCGCCGAACTGAAGAAGGCCGTGCCCGTTTCCGGGAAGGTGATGCCGGCCTGCTTGAGAATGTCCATCGCCGAGGCGCGCGGACGGAGCGCCGAAGCCCCGGAAGCCCCCTCGCCGCCGCCGGCGGCAAACGGATCACCACCACCCGCTTCGGTGGATTCACCCGCGGATCCCCCCAAGGTGAGGAAATCCGGCGGCACGCGGAAGACTTTGGTATACAGCTCCTGATCGCTGTCGGCTGGCGAAATGATGACGGCGAACGGCTCGACGCGGGAGCGCAGACCGGACTGATCGGCCACGGCCTTCACGGCAACCTCAAGCGGTACGTTGGAAAGGTTGAGGCTCGGGATCCGCGGCACCGCACCGGTGGCGGGCAGACGGAGGATGAAGTTCACGCCTTTCTGGGCGGGATCAGTGGTGGCCACGTCCAGCTCCTTGCTCTTCATGCGCAGGAATTCAACGGCCTCTTCCACAGTGGCCTGTTCGAGGGCGACACTCGGAATAATGAGCGTGCGCATCTTGTCGAGGATGACCTGCGAGCCATCGACACCGCCTCCGCGGTCGATTTCGCCGAGGCCGCCGCCGGCGGTGAGCGAAGGAACCGCGGTTTCCCACTGCTCGTCGACCTCACGCAGCATTTTGGCACGGGTGTGGTCGCGGGCTGACAGAAGATACTCGCTGATCCGACGCTCGGTGCGCTCGAGCTGGCGGCGGGCGGCCGTGTTGTACGGATCGATGGCGAGGACGCGGTTGAACTGGTCTTCGGCCTGCTTGTATTGGCCGAGTTCGTAGTATCCGAGGCCCATGCGGAGGAGGCGGCGCACTTCTTCCGTGTTCTGGTAGTGCTTCTCGCTCATCGCCTGATTGAAGATATCCGGATCGTCGAGATCCTTCATCAGCTTCTTGGCTTCTGCATTG
The DNA here is from genome assembly GCA_023253495.1 of Verrucomicrobiales bacterium. Taxonomy (GTDB): domain Bacteria; phylum Verrucomicrobiota; class Verrucomicrobiia; order Verrucomicrobiales; family V1-33; genus CAJBME01. The sequence goes on along the minus strand of JALRGF010000296.1, from coordinate 114 downwards.
TTCGGGTCGACGTTTTCGGCGAGGACTTCGTTGAGCAGCCCCTTGGCCTTTTCGACACCGCCGCGGGGACCGAGGTCACGTGCGTGGTTCACGGCAGCACGGGAGAATTTGGCG